>CAUWEA010000082.1:0-11917 GCA_963557735.1 uncultured Faecalimonas sp.
GTGGTATCTCAGATCGTCTGCCGGATCATCTGTAGAGCAGAGCACTGTGATATTCATCATGCGGAGAAGATTTCTGACAGAGAATTCTTTTGTGTTAAGCATTTGGTTGCATTTTTCATAAATCTCTTTTTCTGTCTTCGGACTTAATGGCTCTTCGATGCCAAAATACCGCTGAAGTTCCAGATGTGTCCAGTGATACAGCGGATTACCGAATGTATAAGGGATCGTCTCTGCCCATTTGCTGAATTTTTCCTGGAAGGAAACCTCTTTTCCAGTTACATACTCTTCTTTGATTCCGTTTGTTCTGAGCGCGCGCCACTTATAGTGGTCTCCTCCAAGCCAGATCTCCCCAATATCGTTAAATACTTTGTCCTCGTAGATTTCCTGCACATTTAAGTGATTGTGGAAATCACAGATCGGCATTTTCGCCGCATGGTCATGGTATAATACTTTCGCTGTTTCTGTCTCTAAAAGGAAATCCTGATCCATAAATTTCTTCATTATTATTTTCTCCTTATTTTACATTTCTGATCTGTCCGGTCAGCTTTCCATCTTCCGGACGCTTCATCTCCATCCTTTCCAGGATAAAGAACGCCAATGCAGAAAAACAGACTCTGCATGTTCTTCTGCATTGGCAATGTGTCTTTTCTATCTGATTACTATTATACGCCTGAGTAAGCAGAGAACCCTCCGTCTACCGGAATTACCACACCATTTACGAAGCTTGAAGCATCTTCGCACATTAAGTATAATAATGTACCGATCAACTCTTCTGATTTACCGAAACGATCCATCGGTGTATTTCTTAAAATCTTCTCTGTACGTGCTGTCGGTGTTCCGTCATCGTTAAATAATAATTTTTCGTTCTGTTTTGATACAAAGAATCCAGGTGCGATTGCATTGCAGCGGATTCCCACTTTTGAAAAGTGTACTGCCAGCCACTGTGTAAAGTTAGAGATGGCAGCTTTTGCTCCACTGTAAGCCGGAATCTTTGTAAGTGGTGTGAACGCATTCATGCTGGAAATATTGATGATGCTTGCACCTTTCTTGTCCATCATATCCTGCGCAAATACCTGTGTCGGAAGTAATGTGCCGAGGTAGTTTAAGTTAAATACAAACTCAACGCCGGATACATCAAGATCAAAGAATGTCTTCATCTGATTTAAGTCTTCTTTGTGGAAGAACTCATTATCTGTTGTCGCTCTCGGATTATTTCCTCCAGCTCCGTTGATCAGAATATCACATGTTCCGAAGTCTGCAAGGATTGCATCTCTTGCCGCTTCAATGCTCTCTCTCTGAAGTACGTTGCATGCATATCCTTTTGCGATTCCGCCATCTTTGACGATCGCATCTGCATTTGCTTTCGCTGCTTCTTCATTTAAGTCAAGGAGAGCAACCTTTGCTCCGGTCTCAGCAACAGCTGCCGCAAACATAGAACAGAGAACTCCGCCGGCTCCAGTTACAACTACTACTTTATCTTTCAGATCAATTTGAAATGGAAGTTTCATAATTTTCCACACTCCAGTCTTTAAAATTTTTACGAACTATTTATCTAATTTATCAAGGGTTTCCCAGATTCCTGTCATGTACATTGCACCTAATGCTCTGTCATACAGTCCGTATCCCGGTTTTCCAGTCTCACCCCAGATCATTCTTCCGTGATCCGGTCTTAAATATCCCTCAAATCCTGCATCGTGATATGCTTTTAAGATTTCAACGATATCTAACGATCCACACGGTGAATAATGTGCACTTTCCTCAAAGGAACCATCTTCCAGAATCTTGACATTTCTTACATGTGCAAAATGGATCCGTCCCATTGCCGCATATTTCTTTACCATCTCTGCGTAATTATTGAATGTTGCACATCCAAGACTTCCGCTGCAAAGTGTCAGTCCGTGATGTTTGTCATCATAGAGACTTAAGAAACGGTCAATGTTCTCTTCACATGTGATGATTCTCGGAATTCCGAAAATAGACCACGGCGGATCATCCGGATGGATTCCCATGTTGACGTCAAATTCGATTGCAGTCGGCATGATCTCATTGATGAAGTACGCGAGGTTCTCCCACAGTCCTTCTTCTCCAAGATCCTTGTATGCCTGGATCAGCTCCGCCATCTCTTCTGTTGAGTAAGAAGAATCCCATCCTGGAAGCGCCAGTTTTGTAGGATCCATCTGAGCCACATGCTCTTTGTAATATACAAGTGCATTTGATCCGTCCGGAAGTTCTCTGTCAAGCTGTGATCTTGTCCAGTCAAATACCGGCATAAAATTGTAGCAGATACATTTCACACCTGCTTTTGCAAGACGTCTGATGTTCTCCTTATAATTTTCAATATACTGCTGATAATTGCCTCTTCTCAGCTTAATGTCTTCATGAACCGGAACACTCTCGATCACTTCCATCTCAAGACCTTTTGCTTCTACCTGGGCTTTGAGTTTCTCGATCTCTTCTACCGGCCACACTTCTCCAACCGGAACGCTGTATACAGCTGTCACAACGCCTGTCATTCCAGGAATCTGACGAATGTTGTCAAGCGTTACCGGATCGTCTGGTCCATACCAGCGAAATGTCATTTTCATACACATTTCTCCTTTCGTTTTCTTTTTGCATTTATATTATTATGCGTTGTAAGAAACGCAAAATATCACTTTGAATACCGACAGGCAACCATAATGCTGACTGCCGGATGTATTTACCGCAAATTATTTTGCCGCTCTTTTGTCTAATTCTACTCTGATTTCTTCCAGTTTCTTCTTAGAAAGAGGATACCAGAAAATCAGGATCAGTGCAATGATCAGATATCCGACTGCCGGAACACCTGTTGCCACCGCATAAATAGAGTTCTTTACAGCCTCTGTCTGATCGATACCAGTACCTGACTGATAACCGATCAATGCAAGTGCATATCCGCCAAGTCCTCCTGCGAGAGCCTGTCCAAGCTTTCTTGCAAAAGAGTAAACTCCGTAGACAGTACCTCCGTCTTCCGAACCTGTCATCACTGTCTGATAATCAATGATATCTGTGATAAATGCCCAGATCATCAGGTTGAAAAGACCACTTCCGAGGTTTCCTAATAAGATGATTCCGCAGAATACCCATGGGTTTTTGATCTTTGCAACAAATAAGAATGCATAGACAGCTGCTGCAAAAAGTAATGCTGCACTCGATGCTTCTTTCTTTCCGAACCTCTTAGTAATTTTACCAGAAAACGGCGCTAAAATCAATGTACATGCAGTACCTAATAAACTTGCAAGTGACATCGCTTTTGTGTTTTTGAAGTAATCCTGATACAGATATACGTTCATAGACTGTGCAAGAAGCATTGCAAGAAGCAGTACGATCGCTGCCACAATGATAGATACCAGTGCGCGGTTTCCAACAAGTCCTTTTACAAGGTCTTTTGCAGAAGTCTTCTTCTCTACTGTCTTTGTCTCTGTCACAACACGCTCTGTAGACCATTTGTAGCAGATAGTGTAGCAGATGAATGCACATACAGCGAAAATAAGAGAAAGGATGAACATACGCTCTCCTACTAATACCTGATTTCCTGCCTCATCTTTTACATATACGATCATCGGCGCTACAAATCCAACGATAACGCCCGCAAGTGCTGCACCTACACTTCTAAATGTAGAAAGCTGTGCACGCTCTACCGGGTCAGTGGAGATTGCGGAAGCCATGGAACCATAAGGAATGTTGATCGCTGTATAGCAGAAGCTTCCCCATAAAATATAAGTCACGAAGATATAAACGATCTTCAGTGCATACGGAAGGTTTGCCACCCATGGAACAAATACAAGTACACCTGCAAGAACTACCGGGATACGCATTCTTCTGATCCACGGACGGTATCTTCCTTCTTTTCCCGGTTTGGAACTGTCTACGATACGTCCCATTCCGATATCTGTGAATGCATCCACAAAACGCGCTACTAAGAATAAAGTTCCTACCACACCTGCGTTGATTCCAAGCACACTTGTGTAGAACACCATCAAAAACTGACTGATCAGAATAAAGAAGAAATCGTTACCAAAATCTCCACACATGTAAGCGATTTTATCTTTGATTCCGAAAGGTTGATTGTTGTTTGCTGAACTTGCCATTTTCATCCTCCTAAAACTAAAATCTTTTTCTTTCGGCATGTTTTGCTCTTCGGTCTGTGCTGACCTTGTTATTACTTTAACACATATTTTTTCTAAGCGAGAGGAGAATTCTCATTGATTTTCGTAATATTTTCATGTATTTTAATAGTATACAAAACAATTTTAAGGAGATTATCATGAAACAGATCAATATTTGTTCCCTTCTCACCGACCTGTTATACTCTGCCCTGAAAGTACAGTCCGCTGTTCTGACTCCTCCGTTTGAACATCTGGAGCAGATTGATTTCGGACTCCGCAGGAAGATCTGGAGCGATTTTGACTATCGAAGTCTGCTCACAGAGTCTTCTCATATTATGTGTGATAATTCTATTTATTTCATGGAAGACAATTTTTATTCACATTATGTAATTTTTAAACATCCTGATCTTGCAGACAGCTATTTCTACATCGGTCCTTTTCTTACCCGGACTGCAGATGATGCCTTTCTGTCAGAGATCATTTTAAAAAACCATCTTTCTGAAAATATGCTGGATTCCCTCCGCACTTACTACAATACGATTCCGGAGATCGAAATGCGGACGATCATTGCCACAATCAATACGATCGGAAGTTATCTGTATGGAGGCCCGGAATCTTACCTTGTCCATTTCATCACAGAAAACTGGGGACCAAATGATGTCAGTTATGAATTTACATCCACACCAGAACTATACCTTTCTATGGATGTCATGGAAGAACGATACCGGATGGAAAATGAACTTCTCGATGCCATTTCCAGAGGAGACAGACGAAATGCACTGAAATCTTTTCACGCCTTCAGCACTACCCGCTTCGAGAGCCGGACAGGGGATCTTGTGCGCGATTCTAAGAACCGCCTTGTGATTTTAAATACACTTTGCCGGAAAGCCGCTGAAAAAAGCTTTGTCCATCCGATTTATCTGAATGAGATTTCGACAGACTACGCCCTGCAGATCGAATCGTCTTCCTCCGTGGAAAATCTGAATGCGCTGATGCTTGATATGATCCGCAGATATTGTCTGCTCGTTCAGAACCAGTCAATGCTGCACTACAGTCCGGTCATCCGGAAAGCGTTAAATTACATCCACTTTAATCTGCATCACCCGCTCTCGCTGAAATCAGTCGCGGAAGTACTGAATGTAAATCCAAACTATCTGTCCACGATCTTTAAAAAAGAACTGGATATTACACTGACTGAATTTATCAATCAGCAGCGAATCCATATCGCAGTGAAACTGTTAAACACAACTGACCTTCAGATCCAGGACGTTGCATGGAATGTGGGGATGAACGATGTCAACTATTTCACAAAACTGTTTAAAAAAGCAGTCGGCGTCACGCCCAGCAGTTATAAAAAAAATATCCGCCGGACGTCACAGAGTGAGAAGAGACTTTGACCAATATCGTTTGATCCTGACAACAACGGGCATGCCGCAATCTGCAGCATGCCCGTTGTTTCTTTTGCTGTTCAGTTATGATTCCTCTGTCGTAAATAATGCATTGACAAATTCATCCGGATCAAATTTCTGAAGATCCTCGATATGTTCCCCGACACCAATATATTTTACCGGTATGCCGAGCTCTGCCTGGATCGCAACCGCGATCCCGCCTTTTGCGGTCCCGTCTAATTTCGTCAGAACAATTCCTGTGATATCTGCCGCCTCTTTGAATTCTCTCGCCTGCGCAAGCGCATTCTGCCCGGTTGTCCCATCTAATACGACAAGCGTTTCTCTGTATGCCTCAGGGAATTCCCGGTCAATGATACGGTTGATCTTCTTCAGTTCTTCCATCAGATTTTTCTTGTTGTGCAGACGTCCGGCGGTGTCACAGAGAAGTACGTCTGCCTTCCTTGCCTTTGCAGCCTGCACCGCATCGTAGACGATCGCCGCAGGATCTGCTCCTTCCTGGCCGCCGATCATATAGGCGTCTGCTCTTCTTGCCCATTCTGTAAGCTGCTCTCCCGCAGCTGCACGGAACGTATCTGCAGCTGCCAGAACGACTTTCTTTCCTTCTTCTCTGAGCTTTCCGGCAAGTTTTCCGACCGTTGTTGTCTTTCCGACACCATTCACCCCGATGACAAGCACAACGGAAGTGCGGTTTTCAAACTCATAAGCAGTATCACCGATACTCATCTGTTCTTTGATACTGTCGATCAGAAGCTGTTTGCACTCCGCAGGCTCTTTGATATGATTTTCTTTTACTTTCGCTTTCAGGTCTTCTATGATTTTCATCGTTGCATGGATTCCCAGATCTCCCATGATCAGGATCTCTTCCAGTTCCTCATAAAAATCTTCATCGATGCTTGAAAATCCATTAAAAATACTGTCGATTCCGGACACGATATTATCTCTTGTCTTGGCAAGTCCGGATACCAGACGTTTGAAAAATCCCTTTTTTTCTCCCATATACAGTTCCCTCCTATTTTTCCAGCTCATGTTCCAAAAGGTTTACAGAGACCAGCGTCGATACTCCTTTTTCCTGCATCGTGATCCCATACAGCCGGTCTGCTGCCGTCATCGTGCCACGCCTGTGTGTGATCACGATAAACTGGGTATGTGTTGTCAGTTTATGTAAATATTTTGCGAAACGTGTTACATTCGAATCGTCAAGCGCCGCCTCAATCTCATCGAGAAGACAAAACGGCGATGGTTTTAAATTTTGGATGGCAAATAAAAGTGCGATGGCAGTCAGCGCTTTTTCCCCACCGGAAAGCTGCATCATATTTTGCAGCTTTTTGCCCGGAGGCTGCGCGATAATGCGTATGCCTGCCTCGAGGATATCCTCTTCTTCCAGAAGTTCCAGTGTTCCCTTTCCTCCCCCGAAAAGCTGTTTAAATACATGGTCAAACTCTTTTGCGATTTTTGCAAACTGCTCCTGAAACTGATTTCTCATCGCGGTATCCAGTTCTTCAATGATCTGAAGCAATGTCTTTTCCGCCTCCACAAGATCATCGTGCTGACCTTTCAGGAATTCATAACGTTCCAGTACATTTTTATAGTCTTCGATCGCATTAACATTGACCGTTCCGAGCGCTCTTATCTCTGTTTTCAGCCGCTGGATCTCCCGCTTGATCCACGCTGGGTCCGTCAGATCTTCTTTTCGAAGTTCCAGTGCATGAGAATAGGTCAGCTCATATTCTTCCCACATGTAATCCATCAGTTTTTCTGTCTGCTCTTCCATCACAGACTTTTTACTTTCCAGGCGAAACAGTTCTTTATCAAGATCGGAAAGATGGCGTGACAGCGTTTCCCGTTCTTCAAAAATTACTTTCTGCTCCTCCTGCACTTTTTCTTTTTGTTCTGTATAAGATGTAAGTGTCTTCTCTGCCGCGCTTACTGCTTCTCCCATCTGAATGCTCTCTTCCTGAAGCTTTCCGATCTGCTGCTCACGTTCTGTAATATCATCCGCAGCACGTTTCTTTCCAGTCCGGAGCGTCTCCTCCTCCTGCGACCTGCGCAGCATTTCCTCTTCCATCCGTTTTAGATTCTCCTGGAGAAACAGTTCTTTCTGCTCCAGCGCTGCGGCCCTGAGATGCACTGCCTCGGACTGCTTCAGACAGCCTGCTTCCTCTTCTTTTTTCTGTTCTATCTCTTTTTGAAGGGATTCGGTCTTTCTCTGAAATTCTTTTTCCAAAAGCTGAGATGTCTCCAGTTCCATCTGGATTGATTCCTGATTTTCAAGAATCTCTTCCATCTGTTTCTCCAGATGCATCCCTTCCTGGCGGATATCGGTAAATGCCTGTGCCGTCTCGTCCTGCTTTCCCTTTGCCTGTGCAAGATTCATCTTCGCAGTATTCTGTTTCACATATAGTTCCTGAAGGCTTTCGCGGATCTTCCCAAGTTCTGCATAGCAGGCAGTACGCCTTTCTTTATCGCGGGTCACTTTAGACTGCATCTCCTGCATTTCACGGTACAGCCTGCGTACTGCTTTTTCATACTCTTCAATCTCCCGTCTTCTGCTTAAGAGATTGCTTGCATTTTTGAAAGCTCCCCCGGTCATAGAGCCTCCGGGATTCATCAGCTCTCCTTCTAATGTTACGATCCGCAGAGACTGACGGTACTTTCGTGACAGCGCGATCCCATCGTCGATCGTATCTACCACGACCGTTCTGCCGAGCAGATGATCGATAAGCTTTTGATACTTTCCATCCGCAGTTACAAGTGTACTTGCAAGGCCGATGACGCCTTTTTCTTTCAATGCCTCCGGCTGACGGATCCCGGAAGTTCCCTGGATCCCGGTCAGAGGAAGAAAGGTCGCACGTCCGTATTTGTTCCGTTTCAGGAATTCAATCATGCGCTTGGCAGTCTCCTCGTTGTCTGTGACAATATTCTGGATATTTCCTCCAAGAGCCGTCTCCACTGCAATCTCATAAGTCTTGTCAACCTTGATCAGATCTGCCACAACTCCCAGAAGTCCAGATTCCTCCTCTTTGCGTTCCATGATCCTCCGGATACTTCCTCCATAGCCATCATAACGCTCCGTCAGATTACGAAGAGATTCCAGTCTTGACTGCTCCCTGTGAAAAGTCGTCTGACCGATCCGGAGCTGTTCATTCTGATCTTTCAATCTGTCCTGCAGCGCAGCTATCTCCTGCTCCAGAAGGCTGCCCTTATCCTGATATGCTGCAATCTCTTTCTGAACAGCAGAAACTTCCTCTTCATACTGTTTTAACTGTGCTTCCTGCTCCCCGGAATTACTTTTCATCTCGATCAGCCGCTGATTCATTTGTGCCCGCTGTACCTTTGTCTGCTCCAGCATCGTGTCATAATGCTGGAGTTTCGCTTTTGTTGAGGCACGGTTTTCCAGGAGCTGCATGGTGTCGTTTTTCTTTTCCTCCACGACAGCAAGAAGCTCTGCGATCTGGCTTTGTACCTCTTTCAGACGGTTCTCCGCCAGTATTTTCTCTTCTTTTATTTTCAAAAGCTGCCCCTGCAGTTCCTCCCGCTCTTTCAAAAATGTCACTCTCTGCGCCTGCTGGTCTTCCAGCTCCTTTGTAATTGCAAGAAGGCGCTGATCATAATGCGTATCACTCATTTTCGCCGTGCGGATCTGTTCATGCAGGAGTTTAATCTGGCTCTCCATCTGCTGTCTTGCCAGAACTTTCTCATTGCTTTTTCTGCGGCACGCTTCGATCTGTTGTTCAATCCCGGAAAGCTGCTGTCCGTGTTTCTCGTAGCGCTGCTTTAATTCTTCCTGCTTCTCCCGCGCCTGTGTCAGTTCCTTTTCTGCATCTGCAAGGGAGATCCGCACCGCTTCTGTCTGCTCTTTTAACCGAATCGTATCCATTAAAAACATATTGATGTCATACGTTTTTAATTCTTCCTTTTTCTTCAGATAGATCCTTGCGGTCTCAGACTGCTGTCTTAACGGCTCAACCTGTTTTTCCAGTTCCGATAAAATATCATTGACACGGACCAGATTCTGCCTTTCATCTTCCAGCTTTTTCACAGAAAGATACTTTCTTCGCTTAAATTTCACAATTCCTGCGGCCTCGTCAAAAAGTTCTCTCCGGTCTTCCGGTTTTCCGCTTAAGATCTTATCAATCTGCCCCTGCCCGATGATCGAATATCCTTCCTTTCCGATCCCGGTATCATAGAAAAGTTCATTGACATCCTTCAGTCTGCATGCCGTCCCGTTGATCAGATATTCACTCTCACCGGAGCGGTACAGTTTTCTTGTGACAGTCACTTCCTGATAGTCAACCGGAAGCTGACGATCTGTATTGTCCAGCGTAATCGCAACGGATGCATAGCTTAATGGCCTCCGGTTTTCTGTACCTGAGAAGATCACATCCTGCATGGAACCTCCGCGGAGCTGCTTTGCCCGCTGTTCTCCGAGCACCCAGCGCACGGCGTCAGCGACATTACTCTTCCCACTTCCGTTTGGCCCCACGATCCCCGTGATCCCATTGTGAAATTCAAACAAGATCTTATTTGCAAAAGATTTAAATCCTTGTACTTCGATACTCTTTAAATACATCGTTCACCTATTGCTCTTTCTTTCTCAGCTTCAGGATTGTCTGATAGGCCGCCTCCTGCTCCGAAGCTTTCTTTGTTCTTCCGCTCCCGGTACCATAGCAGATCTCGCCTATATACGCAGAGGTTGTAAAACATTTATTATGATCAGGACCTTCTTCCTTCTCAAGTACATACTTTACATTCTCAGTAAATTTTGCCTGCACCATCTCCTGAAGGATAGTCTTGCTATCATAAAAGAGCTTTTTATTCTCTAAATCTGACAAAATAAATTTTCGGATGAACTCTTTTGCACTAGCAAAACCACCATCTAAATAAATTGCTCCGATCAGCGCCTCCACCGCATCTGATGTGATAGAATCCCGCTGTCTCCCGCCAGTCGCTTCCTCTCCTTTGCCAAGCAGAAGATAACTTCCCAGCGACAGTTCCTTTGCCACGGATGCCAGCGCCGGCTCACAGACAATGCTTGCCCTTGTCTTTGTCAGTTCTCCTTCCGGCATCGAAGGATTCTCAAAGAAAAGTTCTTCGCTTGTTGTCAGTTCCAGCACTGCATCTCCGAGAAATTCCAGTCGTTCATTACAGTCCTGCTTCTTCATATGCTTTTCATTGGTATAGGAACTATGCATCATTGCCTTCTGGAGCAGTTCCTTTTTTTGAAATGTATAACCGATTTTATTTTCTAATTCCTTTAATCTCTGCACTCTGATTCTCCTTTGATAAAACGAAAAAGCCCGGATGGGCTTTTTCACTTATAAAATGATAGAAATATCGCCTGCTGTTAGTTTGTGGCATTCTTGATCTGCTCTACTGCATCTCCGACTGTCACAATGCTCTCCGCATCTTCGTTTGCGATCTCAATGTCAAACGCTTCCTCAATCCCCATAATGATCTGGAAAATATCCAGTGAATCTGCTCCGAGGTCATCTACAAAAGTTGTATCCATCGTAACTTCATCTGGATTTACGTTTAATACGTCCACAATAATTTCCTGTAATTTTTCAAATTCCATAACTTGATTTCCTTTCTGATGTTCCACTTAATTTTCAGGATGATTTTCTTTCTTCTGATGCTCTTCTTTCTGAATGTGCTCCCTAATTTTTTCATTGATCTTCTGTTCCTTAAATGTCACACACTGTATGATAGAATTAGAGACTTCTTTTGCCGAAGAACTTCCATGCGTCTTTACAACAAGTCCGTTCAGCCCGAGAAGAGGCGCGCCCCCATGTTCGCTGACATCAAATGATTTTAATGTCTGCTTCAGAGCCGGCTTGACTAACAATGCACCGATCTTACTCCGGAGCGTAGACATCATGCCCTTTTTGATCTGACTTGTAAGTGCCGCTCCGACACCTTCATACAACTTCAGGATAACGTTTCCGACAAATGCCTCGCAGACGATCACATCTGCCATCCCATGTGGAATCTCTCTTGCTTCAATGCTGCCGATAAAATGAATATCTTTACATTCCTTCAACAGAGGAAAGGTTTCTTTTACAAGGGCATTTCCTTTCTCTTCCTCTGCGCCGATGTTGACGATCGCAACTCTTGGCTTCTCGATCCCCATAACATTCTCCATATAGATGGATCCCATCTTTGCAAACTGAAGCAGGTGTGACGGTCTTGCATCTACATTGGCTCCACAGTCGATCAGAAGAGAAACTCCTTTCTCTGTCGGGATCAGCGGTGCAAGCGGCGGGCGTTCGACTCCCTTGATCCTGCCGACGATCAGCTGTCCTCCTACAAGAACTGCCCCGGAATTTCCCGCAGAGACAAATGCATCTGCTTCTCCTTTTTTCACCAGATTCATTCCTACAA
>CAUWEA010000083.1:0-11437 GCA_963557735.1 uncultured Faecalimonas sp.
AACTTATTTTTGCTATCGATACAAGAACTTATTTTTTGCTGTATCGGTTGTAACTTGCCATCATTTATGTTATAATCTTAGTAACAATTACTATTATCAAGAAATAAAGGAGGATTTTCTATGAACACAAATGTTTTTCGCAATTTTTCTTATGGAGTCTATGTTGTCTCTACCCTTGACGGAACCCGGCCAACCGGCTGTGTTGCCAACAGTATCATGCAGATCACATCTTCTCCTGCCACCGTTGCTGTGAGTATGAATCACGATAACTACACCAATGCGTGCATGAAACGTGCAGGAGTATTTGCCGTATCCATCTTATCTGAACAGTCTGATCCTGCCCTGATCGGTCAGTTTGGTTTTCAGTCTGGCCGGGATGTAAATAAGTTTGACGGCATTTCCTTTGAAGAGCACGAATCGCTGCCGGTTCTTTCCGATTGCTGCGGATACCTTGTCTGCCGGATCATCGACCAGATGGAGACTGGCACACACACAGTCTTCCTCGGCGAAGTGATCGACGGAGATGTCAAAGGAACCGCGCCTGCCATGACTTATTCCTACTATCATAAAGTCATCAAAGGAAAGAGTCCAAAAAATGCTCCGACTTATCTTCCTGAGGAAGAAAAAGCGGCAGAAGCTCCTTCCCAAAAAGAAACATGGGTATGTTCTGTATGCGGGTATGTCTATGATGGCGAAACTCCTTTTGAGGAACTCCCTGACACTTTTACCTGCCCGCTCTGCAAGATGCCAAAAGAAAAATTTATAAAAAAATAGTCCCCGCACAAGGGGACTTTTACAGAAATGAGGTCTATCTATGAAATTAGGTTCACACGTTGGAATGAGCGGAAAAGAAATGCTTCTCGGTTCCGCAAAAGAGGCGGTCTCCTATGGCGCAGACACATTTATGTTCTACACCGGAGCTCCGCAGAATACAAGAAGAAAAGCGGTCAGCGAATTAAATATTGACGCTGCATGGGAATATCTTTCCGGACATGGCATTGAAGAAATCGTTGTCCATGCCCCTTATATCATCAATCTGGGAAATTCCGTAAAGCCAGAAACCTTTGAGCTCGCTGTCGAATTTCTCCAGCTGGAGATTGAGCGGACTGCTGCCTGCAAGAGCCGCACATTGATCCTCCACCCCGGCGCCCACGTCGGCGCAGGTACTGAGGCAGGCATTGCACAGATCGTCAAAGGTCTCAACGAAGTACTTACCCGCGATACTCCTTGCAACATCGCGCTGGAAACAAGGGCAGGAAAAGGTTCTGAGATCGGCCGGACATTTGAAGAGCTTGCACAGATTTATGATGGTGTCATCCACAACGACAAGCTTCGTGTCTGCTTTGACACCTGCCATACAAGCGACAGCGGCTATGACATCATCCACGATTTCGACGGTGTCATCGACAACTTTGACCGGCTGATCGGAAAAGACCAGATCGCTGTCTTCCATATTAATGACAGCAAAAATCCATCCGGCGCCGCCAAAGACCGCCATGCAAATATCGGCTTCGGAGAAATCGGCTTTGATGCGATCTCCTATATCGTACACCACCCTGATTTTGCCGATATCCCTAAGATCCTTGAGACACCTTATATTCCTTCTCCGACAAAAGAAAAGAAATCTTACGCACCATATAAATATGAAATTGAAATGCTCCGCCGTCAGTCCTTTGACCCTGAACTTTGCAGCCGGATCATTCTTGCAAACGAATAGCCTGTACAAAGAAGTAATCAGCTTCCATTCCCTTGACTTTTCTTCCATTTCTCTTTACAATAACTGTATTATATCAATAATACAAACGAGGTGATAAACTTATGTCATGGACACTGGACAATGACCGCCCAATTTACCTTCAGCTCATGGAGCGCATCCAGAAGGATATTATCGCGGGAGTCTATCAGCCTGGAGATAAATTGCCCTCTGTCCGGGATCTTGCACTGGAAGCTGCTGTCAATCCAAACACAATGCAGAAAGCATTGTCTGAGCTGGAACGCAGCGGTCTTGTGTACTCACAGCGGACAAGCGGGAGATTTATCACAGAAGATACAGCCATGCTGACACAGATGAAACACGAACTGGCAAAAGAACATATTACAGAATTTTTTGAGAAAATGGAGCAGCTCGGCTTTTCACGGGCAGAGTTGCTTACTTTAGTAACAAAAGCAGCAGAGGGGGAGAACTAAATGGAGCCAATATTACAATGTCAGTCTCTAACAAAAGAATACAGCCATTTTCCTGCACTTTCTGATTTCTCGCTCACACTCGAACGCGGACAGATCGTAGGACTTTTAGGTCCGAGCGGAAGTGGCAAATCTACACTGATCAAGCTGATCAACGGACTTCTGACTCCAACTTCCGGAAGTGTCCTGATCAACGGTATGAAACCCTGCACGAAGACAAAAGAAATCGTTTCATATCTTCCGGAGCGTACCTATTTAAACGACTGGATGAAAGTCCGTGAGATCATTCACTACTTCGATGACTTCTATGCAAATTTTGTCAAAGAGCGCGCACTGGAAATGCTGGAACGTCTCGGGATCAATCCGGATGCCAGACTCCGCACACTCTCCAAAGGCTCCCGCGAGAAAGTACAACTCATCCTCGTCATGAGCCGCGATGCAGAACTCTATATCTTAGACGAACCGATCGGGGGTGTCGATCCGGCTGCCCGGCAGTATATTCTGAATACGATCCTCTCCAATTACAATGAGAACGCGACGATCCTGCTTTCCACACATCTGATCGCAGAGATTGAAAATATACTGGACCGTGTAATCTTCCTGCAAAACGGGCATCTGACCTTAAACCACTCAGTTGATGAGATCCGTTGCCAGAAAAAGAAATCTGTCGATACGTTATTCCGGGAGGTGTTTCAATGTTAGCTCGGTTAATGAAATATGAAATGCGCTCACAGTCACGTCTGCTGCTCCCGCTCCATGCTTTACTGCTGCTTGCAAGTATTCTCGGACGCTTTTTTATTACCGGAAAGATTTATAATCATGTTCCGACCGTTATCTTTATCATACTGATCACACTCTATCTGTTCTCCCTGATGGGGATCAGTACCGGCACACAGTTATTTATCTCTGTCCGGTTTTATCAGAGTCTGTTTACCGATGAAGGATATCTGGCATTTACCCTGCCTGTCACACCGGGACAGCATCTGCTCGCCCGCACACTGGTCGGCGGTTTCTGGGCAGTGATCGATACGATCGTCATCTTTGCTTCTTTCATCATTCTTGTCATGGTTCCGGAAGTTTCCGCCCACTGGCCTGAATTATCAGAAGCTCTGACGAAAGAATTTGGAATGAACTGCAATACCTTTTTTATCCTGATGTTTCTGCTCAGCTGCATCTCTGCATTTGCAAGTATCATTCTGATCTACTTCTGTATCGCAGTCGGACAGCTGTTCTCCAAACACCGGATCCTGATGGCGCTTCTTACTTACTTTGGACTGACTGTCCTTGTTTCCGTGATTGTTCTGCTGTCAAGCGTTCTCTCCGGAACACTTCCGAATACGATCGGTTTTGGATCGGAAGCTACCCGCTTCTTCACAGAATCCTACTCGCAGCCAGCGTATCTTCTTTCTATCACGAAGAATTCGCTGATCCTTGCCATCGGGCAGACAGTGATTGCCTATGTGATCACACACTATATCTTATCGAAAAAAATTAATCTGAATTAGCTGTCAGATCACTGTGCGGCAGACAAAAAAGATGTCCGTCCGGGAAGCAACATCCTTCTTCCCTGCGGGCATCTTTTTTCTCTGTGATCTTTCCATTTTGTTACTCGCCGCAGGTTTCCTGCCACTTTAAAGCTTTCTCCAGCTTTTTCTTATCTCTGCTTGCATAGGCATACTGATTTTCCACCTGGCTTAATAGTTCTTTTACCTCTTTTTCTTCTGCAAGCTCTCTGATCTCTCTCTCAACTTCCGGTGCATAAGGCTTGTCCACAAGATAAAACGCTCCGTCTTCCTCCTTAACATACATCGTCTCCAGACCTGGCAAAAGCAGATCCGCACCACAAAGCTTCATATGATAACTAACAAACGCAATGTACGCATCCGGCTCTTCTGCCTTCTTCGTATAGATATCAATTCCCTGATACCATTCTGCCAGATTCTGTCCTGCTTTTATCTTCTCAAAAGATTCTTCGCTAAATGTGTCATAGAGTTCCCGGATTCCGTTAAGATCCCCCGAAGACAACTTTGTATAATAATCTACGACAAGATAATTCAATGGCTGATATTTATTTTTCTCTAATGGGTTTTTCTCTAATAGATCATTCTCAGATGTCTGAACTGACTTTGATTTCTCTGATGTGATATGCTGTGATTTCTCATTGGTAAAAAGAATACTGACGATGATCAGGATAAAACTCATGCGAAACAGAGCCTGTCTTCTCCGATATCTCACACTCTGATACCGCTTCCGATATCTTCTCTTTCTACACACTGCTCTCAAGTAACGCCTGATATACCTCCTGAAAGAACCCGTCCGCCGTCTCGCCTGCTTCATGATTACCTCCTATTGGTATACACACCTAGGCGGATTCGAACCGCCGCACCCGCCTCCGGAGGGCGGTGCTCTATCCCCTGAGCTATAGGTGTATATGGCACAGTTACTTCATAAACTGCTTTCTTATAATAGCACAGTTTCTCTTAAAAGTAAAGCAATAATCATAAAAACAGTCTATTTTCTTTTCTGCTGAAATAATATACCCGGTCTGAGAGCACTTCTTCCTCTTCCACCTGCGTCTCGTTGATTTCTCTGACCATTGCTTCCAGATCCTGCTTCATCGGACTTTTGCTCTCCGGGACAATGATCACTTCATGAATGCTGCTCGGAAGCACATAGTAATTTTCTCCCAGCTTCTGTCCAATCTTCTCCAGGATCCCCTCGTAAAGCATGCTTGCAGCTCCAAAGCTTCTAAGCTTATTGGAAAGTACATACAGACTCTCTTCTTCCCCGGGATCCTCCTCAACCGGATATGGGCAGATCTCCTGGATCAGCTTTCTCATCGGACAGAACTGATATGGAAGCAGTACGGAAGTATTCTTCTTCGCCCGCTCAAACAGTTCTTCCTCAGACAGTCCCCATGCTTTTAAATGTTCTTTTCTGATAAGCACCGTCGCCGTCCCATAGGAACTGACCTCCAAAAGTACAAAAAATACAACCGCCAGATCCATCCACGGAAGATATGGCACTTCTTTGAGCAGTTTTTCATTTTTCTGCCGGTTGATCACCTTACATGCAAATTTATTTTTCAGTTCTTCGTAGTTCTGTAAAAAAGTACCATCCCACGGATGATTGCACTTCACCTCCTCGTAAAGCTTCAAAATCTTCTCCGCAATATTCTCGATGGTTTTCCCTTCCTGAAATTGCTGAAAATATTCCTCCAGGTAGATTGTCGGTGAAATGTGAATTCCTTTCTCTGACACCGTCAGTCCTCTGCGCTCTTTTCCATTATTTTTCACTGTCGTATGTACATAGACTGACACAGCCTTATTTCCTTCGAGTTTCTCCTTTACCCGTCTTTCTACTTCATCGATAAACTGTTGATAATTCATATTGTTTCCTTTCTTCTCTGTTTAAGAAAGTCCATGAAATAACACCCTTACTGGATATCGGTACGACATGTACCTGTGAAAATTGATCTGAATTGAATTGATTTGATGTAGCTAGATTATACCTTACTCTTTTTGCAGTTTCAAGTAACTTTTTATTACTTTTTTATTACCATTTTCTGCATTCTTTCTAAACATATACGAAACAGCATGTTTTATTTTTCCTTCTCTTCCGGCGGATCCCCTTCTTTTCCTCCGCGCACCAGGCACATCAAAAGTACTCCGATCGTACTCCCTGCCCACATCCCACATAAGAAATTTAACATATTATCCCCTCCTCTGTCTGTTTCTCCCGGTTGTTCTTTTTCCAGTATACCCAGAACTGTATTTTTTATACGCTCCTGTTTCAAACATCCTCCCCATTCAGAGAACAGAAGAGCCATAATAAAAGGGAACCGCCGCTTCCCGATCAGAATATCGCAAAAGCGGCAGTTCCCTGCTCTCAGCGGCTTTTCCACCGCAATCTCTTCTATTAAACTCTTGATAAATACTCTCCAGTACGAGTATCGATCTTTAATACATCTCCCTGCTCTACAAACAGCGGAACGTATACAGTAGCACCTGTCTCAACAACAGCAGGCTTTGTAGCTCCCTGCGCGGTATCTCCCTTGAATCCCGGCTCTGTATCTGTGATCTGAAGCTCTACGAATAACGGCGGCTCCACTGCAAATACATTTCCTTTGTGAGAACAGATCTTTACCATCTCGTTCTCTTTCACGAATTTCAGAGAATCTCCGATCGCATCTTCATTTAAAGCGATCTGCTCGTAGTTCTCAACGTCCATGAAGTGATATAATTCACCATCTGTGTATAAGTACTGCATATCTTTTCTCTCGATATGAGCTTTCGGGAATTTTTCAGTAGGTCTGAATGTCTTCTCTACTACTCCCCCACTGATAATATTTTTTAATTTTGTTCTGACAAACGCTGCACCTTTACCTGGTTTTACATGCTGAAACTCCATAATCTGGAAAATATTTCCTTCAATTTCAACTGTTACACCATTTTTAAAATCTCCTGCTGAAATCATCTGTAATCCTCCTTAAATTATGCCCATGAAAGCAATTCTCATTCATTTGACTGTTTACCATTTTATAATACTTCGCGAGTATTTTCAACCTTTTTTTACTTAAGAGTTGTCTTCTGCTGCTTTTTCTTGTAAAAATGCAGCACAATCCGCTCCAGATAACGTTTCAGGACGATCTGAATCTCTTCCTTTGGATGGATCGGTTTCACTAAAATATTATGCATTCCCGCCCGCTTTGCGCCAAAGACATCGGTAAAAAGCTGGTCTCCGACAAAAAGAGAATTATCGGCATTGGTTCCCATCAGTTCCATCGCTCTCTGATAATTTTTTATTGCCGGCTTATGCGCATTGTAAATATAAGGTACCCGGATCTCCTCATTGAACATCTTTACCCTCGGTTCCTGATTGTTTGAGATCAGACAGCATGAAAATCCGATCTCCTTTAATCTGGCAAACAGCTTCTTTGCCCGCTCATCTGCCGGCGCCCCGTGAGGCACAAGCGTATTGTCAATGTCAAACAGTACGCCGCGGTATCCCTTTTCATATAACTCTTCAAACGGAATCACATATGTGGATGCCACATATTCATCCGGAAAAAACATTTCAAACATCATTTTCCTCCTGGTATTTTCTCTCTTTATCGCATCGCCTTTTTTACATCCTCTTTAAATTCTTCCCACTTTTTCTCATGCTCAACATAATAAAGCGGACATGCTTTGCCTGTCACATCATAATGCCGGATCACATCTTCCTCCGTCAGGCCAAATTTCTGGCAGAGCCACGCAGTCAGTTCCACAACGGAGCGATACGTCTTCCGGTTAAATTTTCCGCTCTCATCGGGATGACAGCATTCAATGGAAACAGTGTCAACATTTCTTGAATTGGAGGCATATGCCATCTCCCACGTCGGTACACACTGGATAATCTCTCCCTCCAGTCCCACAACGAAATGACTGCTCACACTTGTCTCATGGCTGTCCTTAAGTCCTTCAAAATAATCTCTGTTATTCTGTGCTGTGGAACCTGGATTTGCCGTATAATGGATCACGATCCCCCGGATCTTCTCCACCTCGGTCCCCGGTCTGGAATATTCATTGACCGTAAGAAGCTGCACGTCGATATCTGGCTTTCGCTTCTCGAGTTCTTCCTCACTAAGCTTCTTCCCGCCTCCAAAAAAAGCAGTTTTGCACGCCTTCATCGCGCCAAATGCCACGCCCAGGACAAGAACAAGAATAACCCCTGCCCGGATCAGCATGCGCCTCTTTTTTCTCTGCCTGCTGCAATGCTCGATTCTTTTATATTTCATACGTTCCTAACCTTCTTCTGTACGTTTACTTTCCTCTATTCTAGCACAAGATCCCAGCGAAAGAATGAAGTTTTTCTTAAAATATGCGCACAGAATTCCAGGCAACCTCTTTGCAGAGAGAAAGGACCGCCTTTTCAGGACAGTCCTCTCTTTTTTATTCATCTACGCTGTAGTTTGGCGCTTCTTTTGTGATATGGATATCATGTGGATGGCTTTCCTTTAAAGAAGCAGCAGAAATCTTCACAAATCTTCCGCTTTCTTTTAATTCTTCGATCGTCTTTGCACCACAGTATCCCATTCCGGCACGAAGTCCTCCCATAAGCTGGAATACCGTATCTTCTACCGTTCCCTTGTATGCAACACGTCCTTCTACTCCTTCTGGAACAAGTTTTTTCGCATCTGCCTGAAAGTAACGGTCTTTGCTTCCGTTCTCCATCGCTGCGATCGATCCCATTCCACGGTATACTTTGTATTTTCTTCCCTGGAATAACTCAAATGTTCCCGGGCTCTCGTCACATCCTGCGAAGATACTTCCCATCATACATACGTTTGCACCGGCTGCAACTGCCTTTGTCATATCTCCTGAATACTTGATACCTCCGTCTGCAATGATCGGGATTCCGTATTCTTTTGCCACTTCATAGCAATCCATCACTGCTGTGATCTGAGGAACACCGATACCTGCAACGATACGTGTTGTACAGATAGAACCAGGTCCGATACCGACTTTTACAGCGTCAACGCCCGCTTCGATCAGCGCTCTTGTAGCTTCTCCAGTCGCAACATTTCCTGCGATCACCTGCAGATCCGGATATTTCTCTTTTACCATGCGGACTGTTCTGATCACGTTTGCAGAATGTCCGTGTGCAGAGTCCATCACAACCACATCGACTTTCGCTTTCACAAGAGCATCCACTCGCTCTAAGCAGTTTGCTGTGATTCCGACTGCCGCACCACAGAGAAGGCGTCCCTGCGCATCCTTTGCTGAAAGTGGATATTTAATCTGCTTTTCAATGTCTTTGATTGTGATAAGACCTTTCAGGTTAAAATCTTTATCTACGATCGGAAGCTTTTCTTTTCTCGCCTTTGCAAGGATCTGTTTTGCCTCTTCCAGTGTGATTCCTTCCGGCGCTGTGATCAGCCCTTCAGATGTCATGGATTCTTTGATCTTCTTTGTAAAGTCTTCTTCGAATTTTAAATCACGGTTCGTAATGATCCCTACTAATTTCTTTCCTTCTGTGATCGGAACTCCGGAAATGCGGAATTTTGCCATCAGATCATTTGCATCTGCAAGTGTGTGCTCCGGTGACAGATAAAATGGATCTGTGATAACTCCATTCTCAGAACGTTTTACCTTGTCGACTTCTTCTGCCTGTTCTTCGATCGACATATTCTTATGGATAATTCCGATTCCACCCTGGCGCGCCATAGCGATTGCCATGCGGTGCTCTGTAACCGTATCCATTCCGGCACTCATCATCGGTATATTCAACTTGATTTTCTTCGTCAGCTGCGTAGACAGATCAACCTGATTCGGGATTACTTCTGAATAAGCTGGCACTAACAGCACGTCATCAAATGTAATACCTTCTCCAATAATTTTTCCCATGATTTTGCTTCCTCTCTTTCTTTTGTTTGTCCCATTTTTAGTAACATTTCATCTTTACATCATTTATAAGTATATCTTATTAATAATATAAATAACTTCTGTCGTTTTATAAGGTATTGTTATATTACAAAAAACCTGGCCTAATGTCAAGCCATAAATTGTTTTTCTTTGCAAACGATATCATTTTCGATCAGAGAATGACCTTTCTCGGCGCCAGCATACGCATCCCATCCAGGATCGTCTGGTTTGGTTCAAAGATGATCTTCTCTTTCTGTCCATTCTTCACAACAACCATTGTATAAGTCTTATGATCCGGTTCCATCGTACTGAAGTTATGTGCCTTTATATTTTGGAATGCATTGAGCTCTGCAGAGCCAGTCGGGGCAAGCACCTCCAGTTCGCTGATATTTGTCTGGAATACTCTCTTTCTCTTCTGCTTTGCCATGATCTTGTCGATATCAAGATCTCCGTTGACATACAAATATTCAAATTCCAGATCTAACTGCCGGAATAAAAAGATATCTGCCACTATCATGATCCCGAAAAAGATAATTCCAAACGGAAATAGAAAAAATGACAGAAGCGATATCACTGTAAGTGCGATCAATGCGGATTTTGCCACGACTGTACCCATTGATGCCTTTTTCTTGACAAGCTGTTCTGTGTAAAAATCACTCATCTTTGCTGTACCTCCATTTTTTACATATATTTTTATTATAGCACATTCTAAAAAACAGTAAAGAAAAAAGATGAGCACCGGCATATTCTCCGGTACTCATCTGTCCTTTCAAAATTTACATCATACCCATTCCTGGTCCGCCCGCCGGCATAGGAGGAACATCTTCTTTTATATTTGCCACAACAGACTCTGTTGTAAGAAGTGTAGAAGCAACACTTGTCGCATTCTGTAATGCACTTCTTGTTACTTTTGCCGGGTCTAAGATTCCGGCTTTTACCATATCAACATATTCTTCATTGTAAGCATCGAAGCCGATTCCCGGCTGCTGCTCTCTGACTTTGTTGATGATCACAGAACCTTCCAGACCTGCATTTGCTGCAATGTGGAACAATGGAGCTTCCAGTGCTTTCAAGATGATATTAGCACCTGTTCTCTCGTCTCCCTCAAGTGTTTCTGCAAGCTTTGTAACTTCTTTGGAAGCGTGGATATAAGCAGATCCACCTCCTGCTACGATACCTTCCTCTACTGCTGCTCTCGCTGCTGAAAGCGCGTCTTCCATGCGAAGTTTTGCTTCTTTCATCTCTGTCTCTGTCGCTGCACCTACACGGATCACTGCAACACCGCCTGCAAGTTTTGCAAGTCTTTCCTGAAGTTTTTCTTTGTCAAACTCAGATGTAGTCTCCTCGATCTGTGCTTTGATCTGTGCAACACGGGCATTGATCGCTTCTTTTTCTCCAAGTCCGTCTACGATCACTGTATTTTCTTTCTGAACTTTTACAGATTTTGCACGTCCTAACATATCAAGTGTTGTCTCTTTTAAGTCTAATCCAAGTTCTTCAGAGATCACCTGTCCCCCTGTCAGGATCGCAATATCTTCTAACATCGCTTTTCTTCTGTCTCCGTATCCCGGCGCTTTCACTCCGACTACCTGGAATGTACCGCGCAGTTTGTTAACGATCAGTGTTGTCAGCGCTTCTCCTTCGATATCTTCTGCAACGATGAGAAGTTTTGCACCAACCTGAACAACCTGCTCTAACAATGGAAGTAATTCCTGAATATTTGCGATCTTTTTATCTGTGATCAGAATATATGGATCCTCAAGATTTGCCTCCATCTTATCCATATCCGTTGCCATATATGCAGAAATATATCCGCGGTCAAACTGCATACCTTCTACCAGATCCAG
>CAUWEA010000084.1:0-11326 GCA_963557735.1 uncultured Faecalimonas sp.
CATACTAAAAAGAAAATATCAGGAGTGTGTGAAATGGGACAGGAAGAACGAGATAATCATCAGGAAAAAGAAACGGAACAGATCAAAGAAATGGGAGCGCTGGAACTGGGAACAGACAGAAAAAAACACCGGATCCAGCTTCTTACGATCATAGGAGAAATCGAAGGACATGAAGCAGTCTCCGGAAATACAAAAGCAACAAAATACGAGCATCTGCTTCCAAAACTTGCTGAGATCGAAGACAGTGAGGAGATTGAAGGCGTACTGATCCTTCTCAATACAATGGGCGGAGATGTGGAAGCCGGACTTGCCATCGCTGAGATGATCGCGTCACTGAGTAAACCGACCGTTTCCCTTGTACTGGGCGGCAGCCATTCGATCGGAGGTCCTCTTGCCGTATCGGCAGACTATTCTTTTATTGTGCCAAGCGGGACGATGATCGTGCATCCGGTGCGCGCAACCGGAATGTTTATTGGTGTACTGCAGAGTTATAAGAATATGGAACGGACACAAGACCGGATCACACGCTTTTTGGCGGAACATTCCCGGATCTCCCAAAGACGTGTGGAAGAGCTGATGTTAGACTCCACGCAACTTGTAAAAGATGTAGGCACGTTGCTGGAAGGAGAGGAAGCAGTCAGAGAAGGGCTGATCGATGCTGTCGGTGGAATCAGTGATGCGTTAAAAAAATTGCAGGCAATGATTGAAGCAAAAGAAAATTAGTGTTATACTTAATACAGTATGTTTTGTTGTGGTATGGGAAATTACCTGTGCCACAACCTGCATGTAAGAAACAAGGAGGGAATATTGTATGGCTGCAAAAAAAGGCAAGACAACAAAAAAGGCAGGCACAAAAGGGAAAAAAGCACAGAACAGTCATTCTTTCCATGATGAAGTTATCATTCTTCTGACATTGGCAGCAGCGCTTCTGCTGATCCTGAGTAATTTTGGGATAGGAGGATTTCTCGGAAACGCAGTTTCTGCATTTTTGTTTGGGATCTTCGGACTTCCGGCGTATATTATGCCGGTCTTGCTTTTTCTCGGGACTGCTTTTGCATTTTCAAATAAAGGAAACTCTTTTGCATACATAAAACTGGGCGCAGGGATCGGATTTTCATTGATGCTCTGTACATTTTTACAACTTCTTACAGTACCGTTTGAGCAGAATCAGGGGATTTTATCTTTTTATACCTATGCTGCACAGAAGAAAAAAGGCGGCGGTCTGATCGGCGGGATATTTACAAAGCTGTTATGCCCGGCATTCGGAATTGCCGGAACGTATGTGATTGTGGTCATTTTCATGATCATTTTCCTTGTACTGATCACAGAGAAATCCTTTCTCAGAGGACTGAAAAAAGGAAGCTCGAAAGTATATGCCTCTGCAAAAGAGGATGCAAGAAAGCGGCGGACACAGGCAGAGGAAAGAAGAGAAGCACGTGCCCAAAAAGAGGCGATTTATGAAAGCAGACAGGCCCAGAAAGCTGCAAAGCAGGAAGCAAAAAAAGCTGCGAAGAGGGAGAAAGACCAGCCTGTCTCCGGCGTGACATTTGATACAACTTTGGCGCATCCCAAAACAGATCTGACGGAACTGAAAACAGAGGAGATTCCATTTGAGGAACAGCCTCTTGATTTTGTGATCAACCGGGCTGAGCCGGTTTTGGATCAGGAGATGCCGGAAGAGATTTTGCCGGTGGAAGATCCATTTGCACCGGAGGTCCCGGCTGAAAAGAAAAGTTCCAGAAAAAAGAAAAAATCCAGTGAGGAGGATACACAGAAAGCAACAGAGGAAGTTGCCAGAGAAATGAAGGTGGCAGAGCAACAGCCAAAGGTAAAATACCAGGCTCCTCCTTTATCTTTATTGAAACGCGGGAAAGCGGGAGGCGGAGATTCCGATGCGCACTTGCGCGAGACTGCAAACAAGCTTCAGCAGACGCTCTACAATTTTGGCGTGCGTGTAACTGTGACGAATGTAAGCTGCGGTCCATCGGTTACCCGCTATGAGCTTCAGCCGGAGCAGGGAGTGAAGGTCAGTAAGATCGTCGGTCTCGCCGATGACATCAAGCTGAATCTCGCGGCAGCTGATATCCGTATCGAAGCGCCGATCCCGGGAAAAGCAGCAGTCGGCATTGAAGTTCCGAATAAAGAAACCTCCCCGGTTATGCTGCGGGATCTGCTGGAGACGGAAGAATTTCAGAAGAATCCTTCCCGGATTGCTTTCGCAGCCGGAAGAGATATTGCAGGAAAGGTTGTTGTGGCAGATATCATGAAGATGCCGCATCTTCTGATCGCAGGTGCGACGGGATCCGGAAAATCTGTCTGTATCAATACACTGATCATGAGTATTTTATACAAGGCAGATCCGGATGAAGTGAAACTGATCATGATCGATCCGAAAGTAGTGGAGCTGAGTGTATATAATGGGATCCCACACTTGATGATTCCGGTTGTCACCGATCCAAAGAAAGCATCCGGAGCTTTAAACTGGGCTGTCGTGGAGATGGATAAGAGATACCGGCTGTTTGCGGAGTACAACGTCCGCGATCTGCGGGGATATAATGAGAAAGTGTCTGAGGTTGAAAAACAGATAGAAAACGGTGAAAAACCAGAAAAAATGCCGCAGATCGTTATCATTGTCGATGAGCTTGCAGATCTTATGATGGTTGCGCCGGGAGAAATCGAAGAGGCAATCTGCCGTCTGGCACAGCTTGCCCGTGCGGCCGGAATCCATCTTGTCCTTGCGACCCAGCGGCCATCGGTCAATGTTATCACCGGACTGATCAAGGCGAATATGCCGTCCCGCATTGCCTTTTCGGTATCGTCCGGAGTCGATTCCAGAACGATCATCGATATGAACGGAGCGGAAAAGCTTCTTGGGAAAGGGGATATGCTTTTTTATCCATCCGGATATCAGAAACCTGCCCGCGTGCAGGGAGCATTTGTATCTGATAAAGAAGTACAAAATGTTGTAGAATATCTCGTGACAAAGAATGGGAATGCCGTATATAATGAAGAAGTAGAAAATCATGTCAACAGTGCACAGACCGGAATGGCATCAGCTGCAGGAGCAGGTGGAGGAGCCGATGAACGCGATGTCTACTTTGTAGATGCAGGACGTTTTATAATAGAAAAAGACAAAGCTTCTATCGGAATGCTCCAGCGGGTGTTCAAAATTGGATTTAACCGCGCAGCACGCATTATGGATCAGCTTTTTGAGGCTGGTGTCGTTGGTGAGGAAGAAGGAACCAAACCGCGGAAAGTACTGATGTCCATGGAAGAATTTGAGCAGTACATAGAGGAGTATGTATAAAATAAATGCAGATGCATAAAAAGAAAGGACGAAGAGAAGATGAAGACAGATATTCAAATCGCTCAGGAAGCACAGATGAAGCCAATCAAAGAAGTGGCAGAGACAATAGGGATCCAGGAAGAGGATCTGGAACTTTATGGAAAGTATAAGGCAAAACTTTCTGATGAACTCTGGGACCGGATCAAAGACAGACCAGACGGAAAACTTGTCCTTGTGACAGCGATCAATCCGACGCCTGCCGGGGAAGGAAAGACAACAACAAGTGTCGGACTTGGCCAGGCAATGGCGAAATTAAATAAAAGGGCAGTGATCGCACTGCGGGAACCTTCCCTGGGACCATGTTTTGGAATTAAGGGAGGTGCAGCCGGAGGCGGTTATGCCCAGGTTGTTCCGATGGAAGATTTAAATCTGCATTTTACTGGTGATTTTCACGCGATCACTTCTGCCAACAACCTGCTTGCAGCAATGCTTGATAATCATATCCAGCAGGGAAATGCGCTGCAGATCGATCCAAGACAGGTTGTCTGGAAGAGATGTCTGGATATGAATGACCGCTCTCTCAGAAATATCGTAGTTGGACTTGGAAGCAAAATGGATGGAATGGTGCGGGAAGACCATTTTGTTATCACAGTTGCCTCAGAGATCATGGCAGTTCTCTGTCTGGCAGATAACCTTCAGGATTTAAAAGAGCGTCTTGGAAAGATCATTGTTGCATATGATTTTTCAGGCAATCCGGTTACTGCCGATATGCTTCAGGCAACGGGTGCAATGACTGCTCTTTTAAAAGATGCGATGAAACCAAACCTGATCCAGACACTGGAACATACGCCTGCGATCGTGCATGGCGGACCGTTTGCAAACATCGCACATGGATGCAACAGTGTACGCGCCACAAAGATGGCATTGAAGCTTGGAGATATTGCGATCACAGAGGCCGGATTTGGCGCAGATCTTGGCGCAGAGAAATTCTTTGATATCAAATGCCGCAGCAGCCATCTGGCTCCGGACGCAGTTGTGATCGTTGCAACTGTCCGCGCATTAAAATACAATGGCGGAGTTCCGAAAAATGCTCTGGCAGAAGAAAATCTGGAAGCACTGAAAAAGGGAATCGTAAATCTTGAAAAACATATTGAAAATATTCAGAAATATCATGTTCCTGTGATTGTCACACTGAATTCATTCGTGACAGATACCGATGCAGAAAATGCATTTATTCAGAAGTTCTGTGAGGAAAGAGGATGTGAATTTGCGCTGTCCAAAGTATGGGAGAACGGAGGAGAAGGCGGAATTGAACTGGCTGAAAAAGTACTTCAGACACTGGAGACAAAGGAGAGCCATTTTGCACCGTTATACGCTGATGAACTGACACTTAAAGAAAAGATCGAGACAATTTCAAAAGAAATCTATGGCGCAAAAGGTGTGGAATATGCCCCGGCGGCAGAAAAGCAGCTTGCCAAGATCGAACAGATGGGATTTGGAAATCTTCCGGTATGCATGGCGAAAAATCAGTATTCTCTTTCCGATGATGCTACATTGCTTGGGCGCCCTGAAGGGTTTGACATGCATATCCGTGAAGTATATGTAAATGCAGGAGCAGGCTTTGTGGTAGCGCTTACCGGAGCTGTCATGACAATGCCGGGACTTCCGAAAGTTCCTGCTGCAAATCATATTGATGTAGATGCAAATGGCAATATTACAGGTTTATTTTAAGGAGAGATGAAATATGCCGCAGATTATTGACGGAAAACAGATTGCGATGCAGATCAAAGAAGAATTAAAAGAACAGGTAGCGCAGATGAAACTGGAGGGCAGACCGGTCTGCCTTGCTGTGATACAGGTGGGAGATGATCCGGCATCCACAGTGTATGTCAATGGGAAGAAAAGAGACTGTGCTTATGTAGGGATTGAATCACGTTCCTATGAACTGCCAGAAGAGACATCGGAAGAGGAACTTCTCACACTGCTCGATCAGTTAAATCATACCAGCGATGTACATGGAATCCTTGTACAGCTTCCGCTTCCGCCTCATATGGATGAGTCGAAAATTGTAAAGGCGATTGATCCGGCAAAAGATGTAGATGGATTTCACCCGGTCAATATCGGTAAACTTTGCATCGGGGAAGATGGATTTGACTGTTGTACCCCGGCGGGCGTGATCCAGCTGTTAAAGCGCTCTGGTATTTCCATCAGCGGGAAAGAATGTGTTGTTGTCGGAAGGAGCAATAATGTCGGAAAACCGACGGCACTTCTTCTTTTGCGCGAGCATGGAACTGTGACAGTTGCACATTCCCGCACAAAAGAGTTAAAAGAAATCACAAAGCGGGCAGACATTCTTGTAGCGGCAGTCGGGAAACCAAAATTCATTACAAATGAATATATAAAAGAAAATGCAGTCGTGATCGATGTCGGCATCCACCGAAATGAAAATAACAAGTTGTGTGGAGATGTTGACTATGATGACGTAATAGAAAAAGTTGCCGCAATCACACCGGTTCCAGGAGGAGTAGGACCGATGACACGGGCTATGCTGATGTATAACTGTGTGGAGGCGGCATGCAAACAGGGGGGTTTTACTAAATGAAATGTGCAAAATGCGGATCAGAAATTACATATGATCTAGGATATTGTCCGTATTGTGGCGCAGAAGTCAGAATTGTTCCAGATTATAATCCGCTGGATGATATGCTGGCGGAGCAGGTACGAGACGCTATTGACGGGGGAGAAACTTCAGAGAATGAACTGGAGCGTTATCGTCAGGCGATACAGGAGAAACTAAGGCAACAAAAACAGGAAGAACAGCAGAAGCAGGAATCTGTCCGGAGAAGAAGCCAGATCGAGGCAGAGGAAGAGGCACGGAGAAAGAAGCGTCTTGCGCGCCGCAGAGAAGTCAGAAGAAAAAAAAGAAGACTGATGATCGGTGCAACAGTCACCTCTGTCGGACTTCTTGTACTTCTCAGCGCCGGGATCTACAAAAGTTCTTACAGTGGAAAGATAAAAAAGGGGTATGCACTGGCAAAAGAACAGAAGTATGACCTCGCAATCCGTACATTTGAGAAAGCAATCGAGAAAAAACCGGCGCGTGCAGAAGCGTATGCCGGACTTGCGGCAGTGTACAATGCCCAGGAAGATCTTGATACAGCGGAGATGGTATTTTGGGATGCGATTGAAGCAAATCCTTCCAGTACAGAATTGTATAAAGAACTGATCGATTTTTATATTGCTACCGACCAGGAGACTGAAATTCCAATTCTGCTCGATGACTGTGAGGAGGAAAACGTTCTTACGGAATTAAAATCCTACCGGGTAAAAGAGCCAAAGTTCAGTCTGGATGACAGTAAGTATGAAGAAGTGCAGGAACTGGAATTAGAGTCCAAAGAAAAGGAAATCTATTACACAACAGATGGTTCCGAGCCTACCACAGAAAGCACCAGATATGAAGAACCTATCCCTATCCCGGAAGGTACCACGACAGTCAAGGCGATTGCTGTAAATAAAAAAGGAATTCCAAGTCTTCCGGAAGAAAAAACCTATACCGTAGAACTTCCTCTGGCAGATGCACCGACAGTGACGCCGACAACGGGACAATATTATGAATATACAACGATCGAGATTGAAGTTCCGAAAGGGTATGAAGCGTACTATACATTTAACGGAGAGACACCGGAAAAAGATTCGGAAAATTCTTACAAATATGAGGCGCCGGTTGAAATGCCGGAGGGAAATACATTGTTTTCTGCAGTTTTAATAGACAAAAAAGGCCGTGCGAGTGCAGTGACAAAGAGAAACTATACATTGACCTACTATTATGAATAAAAATGTAAAAGGAAGATAAATTGTTTGTAAAATAACAAAAAAAGAATTGCGTTAAATTGTTAACAGTGATATAATATAATTGTTTAAAAATTAACAATACATATTCAAAGGAGATGCATGACAATGGCAAGATTTACATTACCAAGAGACATTTATCACGGAAAAGGATGTCTGGAAGAACTGAAGAATCTGAAAGGGAAAAAAGCAATTCTCGTAGTCGGCGGAGGTTCCATGAAGCGTCAGGGATTTCTTGACAAAGCTGTGAACTATTTAAAAGAAGCCGGCATGGAAGTTCAGTTATTCGAGGGTGTTGAGCCAGATCCATCCGTAGAGACTGTTATGAAAGGTGCTGAAGCAATGCGCGCATTTGAGCCAGACTGGATCGTGGCAATGGGCGGAGGTTCTCCGATCGATGCCGCAAAAGCAATGTGGGCATTTTATGAATATCCAGATGTGACATTTGAAGATTTATGTATTCCGTTTAACTTCCCGGAATTAAGACAGAAAGCAAAATTTGCTGCAATTCCGTCTACATCCGGAACTGCAACAGAAGTGACAGCATTCTCTGTTATTACAGATTATGCAAAAGGAATCAAGTATCCTCTGGCAGACTTTAACATCACACCGGATGTTGCAATCGTTGACTCTGAATTAGTAGAAGCACTTCCTGCACATCAGGTTGCTTATACTGGTATGGACGCTCTGACACATGCGATCGAAGCTTATGTATCTACTTTGAACTGTGCATATACAGATCCACTCGCAATTCAGGCGATCGAAATGGTATTTGATTATCTCCCGGCTTCTTTCAAAGGAAATATGGAAGCCAGAGCACAGATGCATGATGCACAGTGTCTTGCAGGTATGGCATTTTCTAATGCACTGCTTGGTATTGTACACTCTATGGCACATAAGACGGGAGCAGCATTCTCTACAGGACATATCACACACGGACTTGCAAATGCAATGTATCTTCCATATGTGATCAAATATAATGCAAAAGATCCTGTTGCTGCAAAACGTTATGCTGAGATTGCAAGAAAAGTAGGACTTGCAGGAGCTTCTGAGAGATCACTGATCAACAGTTTATGCGAGAAGATCAATGAATTTAATGTAATTCTCGGAATTCCGTCAACTTTAAAAGAATTTGGTATCAAAGAAGACGAGTTCAAAGAGAAAATTTCTGAGATCGCTAAAAATGCAGTTGGAGATGCCTGCACAGGCTCTAACCCAAGAGCGATCGATCCGGAGACAATGGAAAGATTATTTACATGTATTTACTACGGAACAGAAGTTGATTTCTAATAGAATGCTGACCGTATGAAAAGCGGACCAGAGGACAGATCCTGACGGATAATCCACGGAACGCTTTGATCAGGAAGAAAAAGACACATTTTACCGGGAGACAGGTTCCCGTAAAATGTGTCTTTTTGGTTCTAAGTCAATCGTTGGGGGAAATATTTTTGAGGTGCAGGAATGTGCCTCTTATTTTTCTGCAGCATGATAGACAGGACAAAAGCGGTAAAAAAACAAGGATCGTTCGTTTAATTGTCTGCTTCTTGAAAGTTTTTTCAAAAGATCTTTGGGAAATATTACTAGAAAATGCCGATAATTTTTTAACATTATCGCAAGATATACTTGAACTTTAACGAGGAATGATATATTATATTAATAATCATGTATGCTTATTCACAGCTTAGCGGTAAATAAGTAATATATAAAATTTTAGGAGGCGCAAGATGTATAAAATACAAAAGGCAGAAAAATTAGCAGATAAGATTTTTCTTATGGATGTTGAAGCACCAAGAGTTGCAAGACACTGTCAGCCGGGACAGTTTGTAATCGTAAAGATGGATGAAAAAGGGGAAAGAATTCCATTGACGATCTGTGATTATGACAGAGAAGCAGGAACCGTGACGATCGTATTCCAGATCGTGGGAGCTTCCACAGAGAAGATGGCAGATTTAAAAGAGGGGGACTATTTCAGAGACTTTACAGGTCCTTTAGGATGTGCGTCTGAATTTGTAGAAGAAGATCTTGAAGAATTAAAGAATAAAAAGATTCTGTTCGTAGCAGGTGGTGTGGGGGCAGCTCCTGTCTATCCACAGGTAAAATGGATGCACGAACGCGGAATTGATGTAGATGTAATTGTTGGTTCCAAGACAAAAGAGATGCTGATCCTTGAAAAGGAAATGGAAGCTGTTGCCGGAAATCTTTACATCTGTACAGATGATGGCTCTTATGGACATCACGGAATGGTAACAAGCATGATCGAGAAATTAGTCGGAGAAGGTAAAAAATATGACAGATGTGTCGCAATCGGACCGATGATCATGATGAAGTTTGTATGTCTTCTGACAAAGAAATTAGAGATCCCGACAATCGTCAGCATGAACCCAATCATGGTAGACGGAACTGGTATGTGCGGAGCATGCCGTCTTCAGGTAGGAGATGAGATTAAATTCGCATGTGTGGACGGACCAGAGTTTGACGGACACTTAGTAGATTTTGATCAGGCAATGAAGAGACAGTTAATGTATAAAACAGAAGAAGGCCGTGCAATCTTAAAATTGCAGGAAGGCGATACACATCACGGCGGATGCGGACATTGCGGAGGTGACAACTAATGGGAGATGTATTAAAAAAAGTACCTGTAAGAGAGCAGGAACCAAAAGTACGTGCAACAAACTTTGAAGAAGTTTGTCTTGGATATAACAAAGAAGAAGCAATGGAAGAAGCGACTCGCTGTATCAACTGTAAAAATGCAAAATGCGTGCAGGGATGTCCGGTAGCAATCAACATTCCAGGATTTATCAAAGAAGTAAAAGAAGGAAACATCGAAGAAGCTTATAAGATCATCGGTGAATCTTCTGCGCTTCCTGCAATCTGTGGACGTGTATGTCCTCAGGAGTCACAGTGTGAAGGAAAATGTATCCGCGGTATCAAAGGAGAACCGGTTTCTATCGGTAAATTAGAGCGTTTTGTAGCTGATTACGCACTGGAGCACGACATTAAACCAGTTGGTGCAGAGAAGACGAACGGACATAAAGTTGCTGTGATCGGATCTGGCCCTGCCGGACTTACTTGTGCCGGAGATCTTGCAAAATTAGGATATGAGGTAACTGTATTTGAAGCACTTCATGAACTTGGCGGTGTATTAGTATACGGTATCCCGGAATTCCGTCTTCCAAAACAGAAAGTCGTTGCAAAAGAGATCGAGAAAGTAAAAGAACTCGGTGTAAAATTTGAGACAAACGTTGTGATCGGTAAATCTACAACGATCGACCAGCTGATCGAAGAAGAAGGATTTGAGGCAGTATTTATCGGATCCGGAGCAGGACTTCCAAAATTCATGGGAATCCCGGGAGAAAATGCAAACGGTGTATTTTCTGCGAACGAATACCTGACAAGAAGCAACCTGATGAAAGCATTTGATGAATCTTATGATACACCGATCGCTGCCGGAACAAAAGTTGCTGTCATCGGCGGTGGTAACGTTGCAATGGATGCTGCAAGAACAGCGCTTCGTCTTGGTGCGGAAGTACACATCGTATACCGCAGAAGTGAAGAAGAACTTCCTGCCAGAGTAGAAGAAGTACACCACGCAAAAGAAGAAGGAATCATCTTTGATCTGCTTACTAATCCAAAAGAAGTCTTAGTAGATGAAAATGGATGGGTAAAAGGTATGGTATGCGTGAAGATGGAATTAGGAGAGCCAGATGCTTCCGGAAGAAGACGCCCGGTAGAAGTAGCAGGATCTGAATTTACAATGGATCTTGATACAGTGATCATGTCTCTTGGTACATCTCCGAACCCTCTGATTTCTTCTACAACAGAAGGACTGGAAGTCAATAAGTGGAAATGTATCGTTGCAGAAGAAGAGAACGGTAAGACAACAAAAGAAGGTGTCTATGCCGGAGGAGATGCTGTAACAGGAGCAGCGACTGTTATCCTTGCAATGGGTGCAGGAAAAGCAGGAGCGAAAGGTATCCACGAATATTTAAGCAATAAATAAGAGTAATACGCTGAAAAAATAGTTGTTTCAGAAGAAAACCGCGAAAGAATTATTCCGGTCATATCTGATACAACATACATAAAAAGACTGCCGCGTGGATTGAAACGGCAGTCTTTTTATGTATACTATACTGTCGCTAGTATTTCATCCTTTAATTAACTCGACTTTTTGACAAGCAGTGTATCAACAAT
>CAUWEA010000085.1:0-11294 GCA_963557735.1 uncultured Faecalimonas sp.
AATCTCCGCAAGATCTGCAATCGCTCCATCCTGCGTCTGTTGTCCTTTTTCCAGGTTTGTTACGCTCTCTTTCAGGCTCTTTTCCTTTAACGTAACTGTGATCACGTCCCTTGTTGCGCCTTCTTCGGATAGATATTCCAGTTTCTGATCCTTTGTAACTTTCAGGATCTTAAGTTCTTCGTATCCGACAAATACCTGTACAGTCTCTTCATTTTCTCCTAAAATTTCGATTCTGTTGACGTTTTGTGTATTTGATAATATTTCTTCTACTTCTTTTAAAGTTTTTCCATTAGGAAGGAAGCTTAACACGAGTATCCCTTCTGTAAATTGATCTACACCATTTACTGTCAATTCAAATTTTTCTGTTCCAATTTTTACTTTTTCCATTGATTTCTCCCTTGATAATTAAAATTAATATTATGATGACAATGTGAAGGTCGTTGTAAATACGCAAGTATTTTGATCGCCTCCTATATTGGCATTTTTAACAGCACTCTTTATTGTTACACCACAATCACGTTGTACGATTTCAGGATTTGAGAGTGTGTATTTCAAACTATTCACGGAAATTATAATTGGATTATTTGTTTTTAATACACTCCCTTTTTCCCCTACAAAAACTCCGTTAAGAAAAACAGTAACAAAGTTCCCATCACTTCTCACAATCCCCATTCCCCACCATGCATCAATGGTGCGAGATCTTGTCAGCTTACCAATATTTTGTTGCATAATATACACGAGGGCTGATGTAGGCACTTTATCCGTACTGTTTACTTGCTGATTTGACATCATCGTCTTTGTAACAACATTCTGCGTCAATTCCGTTATTTTATCGTTAAGTGCTTTTCCTTGCGGTGCGGCAAGCGGATAATCTGGATCTGCTCCAGTCAGATTGTTTACTGGATTCGCAAACGCATGTGCTTTTAAATCAGCAAACCATTTCATAATTTTACCAAGCGATACTTTTAATTTTTCTTGGCTTGTCAGATTAGTCCTTGCGGACGCCTGAGCAAATACTGGTGCAAGATCTCCGATATCCGGCATCTGTGAATCCGGCACCTTTCCGGCACTGTCCAGAGTAGCAACTCCGCCCGCAGCGCCCTTTTCTGAGGATGCAATAAACCCTTTCCCTGCCACTACATCCTCCGCGTCCTGCGCCGCCTTATTTGCCCGGTCTGTTGCAGTATTGCAGTTATCGATAGCTGCGGCAGTATCTGTCTGCCGTTTCTTTTCTGCATTGATGCGGTTCGTTTCTGCTGTTCCTCTCGCTTTCTCTGCATTCGCTCTTGCAACTTCTGCTTCCACTCTCGCCGATTCCTGACTGGTACGGGTATTTTCTGCTTCAACTCTCCCGCTCTCTGCCGTTTTTCGTGATGCTTCCTGAGACACCCTTAACTTCTCTGCATCTGCTCTTTTCGTTTCCGCGCTTCCTCTCGCAGTCTCCGCTTTTACTCTGGCTGCTTCCTGGCTGACTCTCGTATTTTCTGCCTCGACCCTTTCTGCCTCTGCTCCGGATCTGGCAGTTTCTGCCGTCTTTCGCGCTGCTTCCTGACTGACTCTCGTATTTTCTGCGGACACCCTTGCTTTCTCAGCTGATACTCTCGTTTTCTCTGCCCTTTCGGTTGCTTCCGATACTTCGTTTGTTTTTTCCGCAACAGATATAAGTGCCCCACGAACCTCTTCGCCGTAGACGGCTTTTCGAAAAGCCTCAAGTTCCTTACTAATGTCCGCCATCCTCTTCCTCCTCTTTTTGCTCTGCTTCCCACTCTTCCAGATCCTTCGCGTACTCTTTCCTTGCTACTGCACTAATCCCGGTCAGATATTCTCCTATGACCATTTCAAGCATAAAAGGAGGCAGTTCCGATTTTCCTACTGCCTCATTAATGTCTTTTTTCAGTTCTGCGATTCTTATTGTTACTGGTCTCATTTTCTTTTTTCCCATCAATTTTCTGTTACCTCCGTAATGATTCCGTTCCATATATTCAAAAACTTGTAATGCAAATCAAATGTATTGTCCGGTCCCCATGAAACCATGTCTACAAATCCTATTTTTTCGGTAATTCCTTCTTTACCTATAACACTAAAACCAGTGTTAAATCGTATCCCGGGTCCTCTGTCTGTACTTTCGACCGTCAAAATAGGCTTAAATACATCATTGCTGCTCCAATACCCAAGACCAGCCTTTCCGTACTCTCCAAACCCGCCTACGCACATCATTCTTTCTGCTGGGTTGAATGCAATCATACCGGCATCAAGTCCTGCCAACTTGTCAGAAAAATAAATTCCTCCACCATACAGAGTGGCTCCCCGTCCTTTTCCTGATACCTCCATATATGCATCTATCAGTCTGGTCGTTCCATCTTTTGCCATTTTAAATTTCTCTGTATCGATTTCTAACCTTGGACCCACAAGAGAAATGAGATCCGATTCCAACGAAAGCTGAGAAGAAACTTCACCCTTGCTCACTTTTGCGTTTATCTGCTCACTTGTTAATTTAAGTGAGGAGGACAGTTCTTCTTCCGCGCCTTTCGCCCTTTTCACCTCAGCACTGATCAGATTTTCGGCTACCTCGAATTTTGCAGTCACTGTTGTATTTATTTCATCTGATACAGATGATTTGTATTCCGCTGACAGTGCTTCTGCTTTTACGGAGCCTGCCAACAGTCTTTCGCCGATCAGATCACCGGATATGGTCATTCCAACGGTATAAGGTCCATTAAATCCATTGTGAGATCCACCTATTCCGTATTTGTTAAATTGCAGGAGATTCTTAGCATCTTCTTTCCGTGGTGCATCCATGATCAGTGTTCTCAGCCACCGGTTTTCCTCGTCAAATTCTTCGATTTTGTATCCACCTTCGTTCCCAGTCATCATCTGTGTCAGATTGTCCACAGCTGACTGGAGCCAGTCTGTTGTAATACGGTTGTTCTCTTCTGCCTGCATGTTCGCATCATGCTGTTCTTTTGACACCGCCTGCGTATAGGTCATTTTCCCTTCGCTGCCAATAACAAACGTATCTTCTTCCGGCGCCTGCAAATGGATTGTTATCTGATGCACAGGAAAATTTTTATCCATTCCGTAAGGCTTTGCCTTAACTTTTACGCGATCGCCAAGCTGGATGTCATCTGTATTTACATCTGCGAGCGACTGATCTACTGCAGTAAGTTCAAGTACCAAAGATTCAAACTGAGTATCTTTTACATATTCCTCCGCTTTTTTCTTTAAGTTTTCCGGCTGCGTAACGTCATCCCATGTAACAACACCATACACCCATCCAAAACGGTCTACCGCTTCCTGCACGCATACATAATCCTTTCCACCATTTACCGATGTGATATCCACATATTTTTCCAATGCCTGAATATCGCCTTCTTTTTTCTCCAGTCTTGCACCCCGAGGGATGCACGCAGTAATCAGATCGGAAGAATCCAGTGTTTCAGAATAGTCCATCAGGTTTTCTCCAAACATTATTGGCTGCTCACAAAATTTCCCATATTCTTCTATCGTGATCCAGTCTAGATACAAACCGTCTGCTTCGTGGCGCAGCCGTAGTACTCCTCCGAGTCGATCTACTAACTTATACCTGATACATTCAAGGGTACTTTCCTGATTTGTACAACGATACAAACTGTCATTGCTGTCATGGATTGTTACAATTCCAATTTTAATCTGTTTGCGCTTTTCCACTTTTTGATTATGGATATTTAACCATGTTTCCATCATTTGCCGTGGGGACAGATCATGATATTCTGCCTGCGGCTGCACAGAATCAAATAAAAAAGCAAGCGCACCTACACAAGTCACTTGCTTGGTATTCAAACTATCTTTTTTTTGCGTTCTAATTTCCCCATAGAAAATTTCTTTTCCATTTTTAAAAATCTGCACCATGCTCTGACGGTTTCTGATTTTATCATAAAGTGGATTTACCTCTGGAAGTTCGAATGTGAATTGCCCTGCATCCCCTACTGCCAAATCAACTACCGGAGAATAAATCACAGCCTCCTGATCGCCGGGCACATAGAGTGTTTCCCTATCTACCAGTACCTTATATATCACAGTCTTCCCTCCCTATAATCAATTTCTACTGTTCCGGTTCCCGAGAAAATCAATGTCTTCTCTTCTTTGCCTCCGACACGGATATCTGGTATACGGTTCTTCCCAAGCTTCAGTGTAATTTTTTCACCATCGCATGATACTGTCATGCTTGATGATGTCATTGTTTTGACATTTACAATAACCGCTGTTTCCATTTCTCCTGCTACAATTTTAATTTTATTGTTCTGCGCCGTGATCATCTGTTCTCCAATATATCTAATGACTCCATTCACAAAGTTAAACGTATCCCACAGCCATTTATCGCTTGGTCCCCGAACAGCATATTTGTAAGGATCTGCAATACATGTAAGTACAACATCCGATTCTGCATAATATTCTTTTTCATATTCAAAATTTAAAGTACCAAGATAATAATAACCTTTGTCCAGATCAGACACAATTTTTACTACCATACCGTGATAAAGATTGTCAATCTTAGACCTCACGCTGTCCCATTGTTGGTACCCCATATCTCCCATGGTAAATTTTGCAACAAACTGTCGTTCTGTATAAAAAGGACCCCCAAATACACCGGACATCCTCATGCTTTTATTTGAAAATGGTACCTGAATATTATGCTCTTCGATCTGTGGTGTTCCGGGGTTGTAATAATACATTTTTAGTCCAAAATCCTTGTATGTATGCATTCCTTTATCTGTTTTCGGATTCTGATCTTCTCGAAACAGACTCAGTCCGACACAACTCATCATCTCATCCTTTCTGATCTTTTAATTAATTCCATCTGTCTGTTAATTTCCGGTGCCAGTATTCTTCCTACTGGCTTCTTATCCATCTCCATTGTCCAGTTAATTCCTGCAACAGCTTTTGTCATCTTTCCGGAAATTTTATCTGCCAGAAGATCATAGTCTAATTTAAGGGCATTTTCGGTCATATGTTGCATGTTTATATTTCTTCCACCAATCCCCCTTGAAATGCGGTTTGTATTGAAAGCCATGACATCGTGCATTCTTTGGGATATGGCAGTTAAATCAAGAGAGTCTAAGGCTATCTCACCAAGTCTGTCCGAGGCTTTCGCTACCTCTTTTTCTTCCGCCTTAATCCCAAGCTGAAAACCTTGTCCGAAATATTTTCCGGATTGCCGCGTAAGTCTTGAAGGAGATCCCTCTTTTATTGCGGAACTCAAAGCGGAAAGAGCTGTTTTCCCTATGCTCCAGGCAGCACTCCAAATATCAACCAGTCCAAAACCGTTAGCAAAACCCTGCACAAAGTTACTTCCAGTACCAGTTGCATCTATTGATCCAAGTCCGCTATCGGCAGTTTGTGCCACAGCAGATCCCGGTTCGAACGCGCTTACACGTCTTATTCCATCTCCGAAATTTGTCGCCTGATTTTTTCCAGTCCTTGTAGTATTCGCTGCTGCCATTCCTTTATCCGCTAAATTCGAAAGTGCAGTCGCAGTAGAATTAATCGTCCCTCTGGTAGATCCTAACCCACTATCAAAACCACCGCCTTGTTTAATGCCAGTGTTTCTTGTATTTGCACTGCCAAGATTTGCATTGGAAGAATCTGATATAACATTTGAAGTAAAGTCTACAATTCCCTTCTGGCTTCTGATTCCCTCGTTATATTCCATCAGTTTTCTCAAACCAGTTGTTTGCGTATCTGCATTTCCAAGATTGGTGTTTAAAGATTCCGATATGATTTGAGCTGCAATATCTATAAGTCCCTTTTGCCCTATCGCGCCCATCTCAAATGATCTCATAATATCGGCACCAACAGCATGAGCTTTCTGTCCCGATTCTTCGCCTCCGAGTGCCCTCAAAAAATCAGCTATTACGCTTCGCCCTTTTTCAACAACACCTTCTTTTCCATCTTCGAGACCTTGTATTGCCCCAGGCCATACATTCGAAAAAATAGCCTTTACTGCCCTTGATGGACTGTGCACCTCTAAAGCTTCCCTTAGGCTTTGGAGAAAGGCTTCTGAACCTTCCTTTGCGGGATCTTTGAGTTTTTCAAACCCTTCCAATCCCTTTAATGCCCCATACCATGCCTGTCCCCACGTTTCTTGCGTTTTTGCATCTAACTCCGAGAATCCATTGATAAAACTATCTAATCCTGCTTTTGCTTCTGCATCTAATTTCCCATCTATATCTGCTTGTGCTAACGCAGAAATCATTGCACTACTTGCTTCTGGTCCAATCTCCTTTATTCCTTCTGCAATTCCTCCCGGTAATTTGCTAAATTCCCCTATAGACTCCGCTGCGGATCTCGCCATGTCTTTATATATATCATCAGCCACTTCAACACTCTTATCTTGCACTAACTTTATATTTTCGACAAAAGTGTTTGCCTGATTATACATCTCATCTCTTGCTTCTTTCGAAGATGCCAATGTTTCGGCGGTATAAGATTTATACGAAGTAACAAGAGCAGTCATTGCTGCCTCTATTTTAGCGGCTTCTCCGGTCGCCATGGCATCTTGCAGCGCATTGTAGTTATTCACTTCTGTGGATAACTCGCTCAATGCTGTCTTTGCATTCTCCATTTCTGTTGTTGCCTGCTGTTGTGCTTCCTTGGCCGCTTTTAATTTTTCTTCCTGCTTAGCGACTTCCGATGCATATATACCAAGTGTATCTGTCCCGGTTTTAACAGCTATATCATGCAGTTCTTCCGCTTTCGCCAGATTTGATGTAGCCACTTCAACCGCCTTATCCTTCTCAGCTACGAGATCAGCAGCTTCTTTATAGGCATTCATCGCTTCTTGTGTTTTATCATAAGCATTTGCCATTTCTTCCTGCATGGAACTAAGAAGAGCCTCTGCTTTCTTTTGCACAATCAGTTCTTTTATTTTATCAATAGATTCCTGATAATTTTGAATGAGTCCATCTGTAAGTTCTATTTCCAGACCAAGGGCATCTGCCAGCTGACCGGTAATAACTCTTGCTTTTTCTTCACTTCCTTCTTTTACTTTTCCATTTTGATCCGCAACCTGCTGCAACTCTAAAAGTAAGGATTCATAGTTATCGTATTCCCGGTCAATAGACTGCACGTTCTTTTCTCGCGCATCATGTTCTTCATTTAACCCCTGAGTTACTTCGTGGCAGGATTCTAACATCTTCTTTTGTGACTCGGAAAGTTTATACGTTTCATCCGTTGCGCTTTTTTGTGTTAAAGCATATACTCCAAGACCTGCTGTTAAAGCTCCGACTGCTGTGATCACAATCCCTATCGGATTTGCATTCATTGCAACGTTCCAAGCTGTCTGCGCGGCTGTTGCAAGTGTGATTTTACCAGTAAGAAAACCAACTACTGCTTGTCCTGCGGTAAGAGTTACGTTGCACGCAGTGCCTGATTCCATAGCAATCAATTGCGCTGCGCTAAATGCATCTACCGCCGCCGAAGCAGTTTTCCATATCTTTGACCCTTTATTCAATACGGAAGTTGTTTCCTGCACGACCTTATATCCTTTGAATGCCGTAAAAGCCGTTGTTGCCGATGCTGCAATCACTTCAAAATGGTCTCCGGCAAAATCAAGTGCTTTGGTAAGCGGAGGTAGCGCCACATCTGCCAGTTCCCCGACAACATCAATCACATTTTCAAGCGTTGTTTCTATCGTCTCTCCGGCTTCTTTCAGTCCTCCGGAACTCAATGACTCTGCTATTTCATCTACTGCCTGAGATACCGGTTCTCCGATTTCATCCGGTAGCAGATCTGCCAGTCCATCTCCTATCGCCTGAGCCATATCTACCGCAGATTCATAAAGTCTGCCCCTATTGTCAATAATTCCATCTGCAAATGATTCGATAAAATCTACGGCAGTATCTACCATTTCCGGCGCATGTTCTGCCGCTGCTGTCGCAAGATTTGCAAATTCATCTCCGGCTGCCTTAATTGCTTCGTTTAGTCCTCCGGCTCTAAAGGCATCTGTAATGTTATTCACACTGTCGGTTGCTGACTGCGCTGTCTTCTTAAGGTTTTCCGCTACACTTTCGTAAAACACAATACCAAGCGACTCCGCTGATCCTCCCAACTGCTCAAGGGCACTGGAAAGATTGTCCTGCATCGTTTCCGCTGCTTTTTGTGCTTCACCGTCACAATTCTTGTATGCTTCTGTCAGATTTCCTAGAGAGCCTTCTCCCTCGTTGATAAGCGCCATCATGCCAGATAACGCTTCTTGTCCGTATAACGTAACAAGCAGATTGTTTTTCTGCTCATCTGTCATTCCCTCCGTGGCTTTCCGGAGCATACCTACTTGATCTGTCAAAGATTTCATTTTTCCGTCAGAATCATAAAAAGAAAGCCCCAGCTGATCCATAGCTTCCTTCATGTCATCTGTGGGTTTGGAGAGTCTTGAAATTGCTCCGCGAAGCGTTGTGCCTGCCTGGCTTCCTTGAATTCCGGCATCTGCCATGATACCGATCGCAGCCGCTGTTTCCTCTAAGCTCAGTCCTGCTGCTCTCGCAAGCGGCGCAACGTATTTCATCGCCTCTCCGGTCTGCGCTACCGAAGAGTTTGTTCGATTTGCATTTGCAGCCAATACATCTGCCACATGTGCCATATCTTGCGCTTCTAACCCAAATCCCCGAAGCGTAGAAGCTGCAAGATCAGAACTTGTTGCAAGATCCTCTCCTGCGGCGGCAGCAAGGCTTAATAACCCAGGCATCGCATCTACAATCTCATTTGTAGCAAATCCGGCTGCTGCAAGATTTTCCATTCCCTCTGCTGCCTGCTTAGATGAAAATGCTGTGTCTGCACCAAGCTGAATTGCCTGCTCTTTTAATTTATTAAATTCCTCTCCGGTTGCCCCGGAAATTGCCTTAACTCGGGACATCTGAGACTCAAAATCAGATCCAACCTTGATTGCTGCCGTGGCAAGTCCCCCAAGTGCTGTTGCTGTTCCACCGATTGCTACGGTGGCAACCTGCAAGCCCTTAGAAGCTATATTTCCTATTTTAGATATCGCACTTCCAATTCCAGTGCTAGACGTTTTCCACTCTCGTTCTGCATGATTCGCTGCTTGCTCTGCGTGTTGTCCCATTGTACTGAATTCTCGTTTCACTGCAGATGCCGATGCTGACGAACCTCTTTCTATCTCACTCCATGCTTTCTTAAAGGCATCACTAGCGTTCATTCCCTGCTTTCGGTACTCTGCCGCCATTCTAGCTGCTTGCGCTTTCATGGATTCTTCTGACTTCTTGAGTCCTTTTTCTATCCCCGAAGAGTCAAGATCCGTTTCAATTACGACTTTTCCGTCTGCCATTCATTCACCACCTTACAACAATTTGCTTACATCTCCACCATTCATAAGTGCTGCTTCAAGCTGTTTTGTATACTCGTCCACAACTACTGCCTTATCCAGTCCATAATATCTCTGCATTGCCTGATAGAAAGCCCGCTCTTCTTTTCCGAATTTTTTATTTGCAGTATCTGTTGTGCGATACTCCATAACTTTGGAAAGTCTTGTATCTGATCCAAAATTGTCCAACAAGATCATAAATCTCCACCAGTGCATTTTTTCTCTTTGCAGATCAATTCCATACTGTTGCTGAAAGCCTGCATAGATCAATTCTGCATCCTCTTTAAAGTCAAAAGACTGTTTATCGTTTAATCCTGCAATCTTCCGGGGAAATTTCTTTTTCTTCTTTTCCCTGCCGCAGGAAAAGAACCAGAACATTTTCTCAATGTGTTTCTCTGTAAAAGCTGTGCAGTCCCTATAGAACATCTGCAAAATCTCTAGTAGAGATTCCTGAGAAAGCTCTGGCTCCTCTTCGATGATTTCATTACACTTTAAAACGGTGCGAAAATCTGAATGAATCAGATATTCTGCACCGTCCACGATCAATGTTTCCGGAAAATCTTCTGTCAAAACACTCATCTTGTATTCCTTCTGCTTTTATTCCGGTTTTTACCTGCTGTTTTTCCTTTTTCGGCGATACTGCGCATAACTTTTCGATACTCACGATCTTGTCTTGCTTGCTCAGACACAAGCTCGTCAAACGCTTTCATACATACAAGCAAATTGTCTTTCATTCCACAGACCTTGACTCCAGTGCCTTCGCCAAAAACTTCGTCAAAAATCGTTTTAACTCTTCCGCACAAATATCTGTGTTTCTCTGTTTCTGTACCGTACGGAATATCTTCTGCAACCGTCTTCATTTCATCCAGCTTTTCAAAATATTTTTTTCTTAACTCCACGTTGTCTGCATCGTATAAGTCAAAATCAAGAATTACATTATTGATTTTCATGTATAGATTCCTCCTATTTCTTTCCTATTTTCGCCTTGCCAATAGCCCCCTTGCCGATTAAGGCAGTGTCAGAAGGGGGAATTATTCCCCCTCCGGTGTAAATACCTTCGTCTGCGTATTAAATTTTCCTTTTACCCAGTCGGTTTTACCGAGGAGATTTCCCGATCCCTGAATCTCGCCGTCATTATTGGCAAATTCCGCGACTTCCACTGCGACTCTTCTTTGTCTTGCCTCGAACGTGTTTGGCTCTTCGTTTACTGGCTTGCTTAAATACACTTTTACATACAACGTTTCTGCTTCCACACCAGTTTTTTCATTCTCGCCAATGTCTGTAATAAATTCGATAGCCTTTTCCGACCGAATCAAATCAAACTCCAGCGGTGCTGTCCATTCGTAAGATCCGATTGACTGGGTAGCTGATTTTTGATTTACATATTGCTTTGACGTCGTCTGCGCTGATGGCGAATTATCAAGCTGCGTAACACCGACACCCAAAAGTTCAAACTGCGGCGATTCACTCCCTCCAGTTACATCGATGTAATCCGGTTGCTGGTGTCTCTGCTCAACACCGGAATCTTTTGCCGCTGCAAAAAACTGTAAATTCATTTCCATTCTTTTTTACCTCCGTTTATAATAAATAAATTGACACTGTATTCTGTACTGGCACTTCGTTTCCTGCGTGTCGTACAAATATCCATCCGTTGTCGCACGGATAGATCTGCTTTGCAAATTTCCCTCCAAATCTGGAAGATTACCACTTCTTGTGCAATCTTCCAGCCAGTCAGAAAACTTCTCGTAAAATTCAGATGTGTCCTTATTTTCCTCTTCTCCGTACAATTCCCTTGAGCACAGAGAAAAAGCATACTGCCTTATGGTATCTCCGTTCGTGTACCGCTTCAAAATCGGTTCCACTGGTGTACTCTCAATACAGTATGCCGTAGTCTCTTCTTCCAGCTTGTCCAGATGTACAACTGGGAAAAGTTCCGCAAATT
>CAUWEA010000086.1:0-11044 GCA_963557735.1 uncultured Faecalimonas sp.
AAGGCTCATTCAATCGTGGTAAATTCGTAGTAAAACGAATGATTTTCTATACTTCAAAATGCTTGAAAGTATAGTGTCTATGCGGATACTCGAAAATTAGATATAAATTTAAACTCAAATCTTAAAAGAGTTTGAAAATTTTGAATTAAAATTCGTTGTCCGAAGTTCCTGCGACCGCCTTGACAGAGATTCCATTGATTTCCACATGGTCATCAATCCCGATCACGATGCAGCGGCGTCCGTCAATGATTCTTGTCTCGACCAGATCGGAGCGCTCCGGGTTGACATTGATCACCACATCCGGTGTGCGGATCTCGAATTTTCTTGTGTTGACAATGTTGGTCGCAAGAAGCGATGGCTGCTCAGCCGGGGAGGATGCAGTTGCCTGCTCAAAATTGCGGTCGAAGTCTTCCAGATGTTCTTCGCTCACACCACTGTGTGCAAAGAGTTTTTTCACTTCTGTCTTGTCGAGCGTCACTGGTTCCGGGGAATCCTTCTTCTCCTCGAGCATTTCGTAGAGATTCTCATGGATATTTTTGACCACTTCATAATCCCGTTCTTCTCCGAGTGTTTCCTCGATCAGTGTCTGGAAAGTTTCTTTCTGTCCTCCGGCAGAGAGCGGAAGGATGGCGCCGAGCAGAGTTTCTACGAGGGAAGCGCGGAGTTCTTCTGCATTTTTTGCATAGTAAAGAACGCTGTGTAAGTCTGTACTGCGGTCGTTAAAGGCAGGGAATAAAAATCCTACGTCCGGCATTTCCACGATCCAGTCGCGGACACGCTCGCCGAAGGTGTTGTCTTCCGCATGGTAGCTGAGCCCAGGTTTGGAAAGTTTGACCGGGCAGATGCTACAGAGCAGATATTCATATACTTCATCAGAGGCATCGAACATTTCGCTTCCATCACTGGATTTTCCGGGAATATCATAAGCGGCATGGATGACGAGGATCAGATAATTTTCCCCATAATCGTAAGATGCAATGATCCGGTCATAGAATGCATCCAGAAGTGCATCGTCTGTCAGCTGGCTGGCGCGGAGCTTTAAAAGAAAATCCTGAGTGCCTCCTGCACTTTCTGCGGAGAGGGGAAATTCCATGTTGAGCAGATTTTTTCCGACTGTGCCGGACAGTGTCTTTCGGAACAGTTCAAAATATTTGAAGATTTCTTCTTCCGGAAGGGAGAGAAATGCTTCCTTTAACTGAGTCTTTTTATTTTTTTCACCATCTACATAGCAGCCGCAGATGCGGGTGATCGCGCAGTTGTCCGGTGTGAATTGCTTTTTGATTTCAGATACTTCTTTTTTATTCATAAGTTCACTCCTTATCGATATCAAATTTCCGCAAGCTGTGCATTTCCATACGGAGGGCATTAGGATCTCGCAGAAAAGCGATTACTGTGGGACACAATAAGAGCGTGCCAGAGACTCTGTGCACGCTCTACATTATAGCAAGTCCAAAAGAAAATAAAAAGAGAAATTCTTTTGTTCTTTTTATTTTTTGTGGAGATTCATTCGCATTTCGCAGGGGTTATTCTACTCCGTTAAAGCAGTAAGTACATACTTTGCAAGGGGACAGACCGATGGATGCAATAAGGTCATCGAGTCTGTGGTAGCGGAGTGTGGTAAAGTTCTGCTCTTTGCGGATCGCCTCCAGCATGTCAGCGTAACGCTGGCTGTTTGGATCGGCGTATTCGCTTAAATATTTCTGTGCGTCATCGCCTTCTTTCTCCTGGATCACACGTCTTGTGATCAGATCCAGCTCGGATTTTGAGCGGGAGAAATTCAAATATTTACAGCCGAATAACAGTGGAGGGCAGGCCGGACGTACGTGGACCTCCTTTGCGCCGCTGTTATAGAGAAATTCTGTCGTCTCACGAAGCTGTGTTCCGCGCACGATTGAGTCATCGATCAGAAGAAGGCTCTTATCTTCAATCAGAGACTGTACCGGGATCAGTTTCATGCGGGCGATCAGATTGCGCTGTTCCTGATTCTGCGGCATGAAAGAACGCGGCCAGGTCGGTGTGTATTTGATAAACGGACGGGCAAATGGGATGCCGGACTCGTTTGCATAACCGATGGCATGGGCGATTCCGGAATCCGGGACACCGGCAACGACATCCGGGCGGACGTCATCGAGCGCATCGCGTTTTGCGAGCATTCCGCCACATTTGTAGCGCATCTCTTCTACATTTACACCCTCATAGGAAGAAGTCGGATAGCCATAGTAAACCCAGAGGAAAGAACAGATCTTCATATCTTCTTTCGGTTCACTGACAGTCTCGACACCGTCCGGTGTGATATAGACGATTTCGGCAGGCCCCAGTTCCTTATAATCACTGTATCCAAGATTGATATAGGCAAAACTTTCAAAGGAGACACAGTAGGCATCTTTTTTGTGACCGATCACAAGTGGAGTGCGCCCGCGTCTGTCCCTTGCGGCATACAGACCGTCTTTTGTCATCAGAAGCAGTGTCATGGAACCATCCACGATCTCCTGCACATACTGGATCCCTTCTACGAGGGAGTCTTTCTGGCAGATCAGGGAAGCAATCAGTTCTGTTGCATTGATCTGTCCTCCGCTCATTTCCTGGAAATGGGTATGTCCATGTGCGTAAACCTTATCTAAAAGTTCGTCCATATTGTTGATCTTGCCGACCGTTGTGATCGCAAAGCTTCCGAGATGGGACTGGATCAGAAGTGGCTGCGGTTCAAAATCAGAGATACAGCCGATTCCTAAATTTCCCTGCAATTCTTCTACATCTCGTTCAAATTTTGTACGGAACGGTGAGTTCTCGATATTGTGAATGGCTCTGCTGAAGCCATTTGGACCAAAAGTAGCCATGCCTCCCCGTCGTGTTCCTAAATGTGAGTGGTAGTCGACACCGTAGAATAAATCAAGTGTACAGTTTGATTTTGCGGCAACACCAAAAAATCCTCCCATATGTTCGTCTCCTTTTCTATGCATAAATTTCAAATATGTTTCATTGACAGAATAAGTTTAGCACGATTCAGAAAGGAAAGCAAAGGGGGAAGCCGGGAAATGGATAATTATTTTTAAAGAGAGATCATAAGCAGAGATTATAAATAAGTGTACAGAAAAAAGGATGGGAGGCAGAAAACGGGTGCATAAAAAGGGAGAAACTGCAAAAAAGAAATCAGATGAAGAAAAAAAGAGAGGAGTTGTAACGGCGGGAAAAATCCAATATAATAAGGTGTGGTAAAAGAACAATGGGAAAATGGAGTGAAGACAGATGAAATTATTTCATATATCAGATTTACATATCGGGAAGATCCTCCATGAGGTGAATCTTTTGGAGGAGCAGAAATTTGTTCTGGAGCAGGTGCTTGCACTTGCGGATCTTCATATGCCGGACGGAATCCTGATCGCGGGAGATATCTATGATAAGGCAGTGCCATCCGCGGAGGCAGTAAAAGTATTTGATACATTTTTAAGTAAACTGGCAGAGAGAGGACTTTCGGTCTTTTTGATCAGCGGCAATCACGACTCTTCCGAGCGGATCCATTTTGCAAGTCAGATCTTACAGAAGCAGAACGTTTTTATCAAAGGAATTTTTGATGGAAAGCTGGAAGCGATAAAGTTAAAGGACAAGGAACAGACAGTTTCTGTTTATTTGCTTCCTTATATAAGACCGTTTGATGTGCGGCCTTACTATCCGGAAGAAGAGATCAGCAGTTATGATCAGGCGGTGCGGACAGTTCTTTCTCATACCGTGATAGACGAGACGGAAGTGAATATTTTAGTGGCGCATCAATTTATTACCGGAGCGGTTTCTTCGGAGTCAGAGACAGTCATGGTCGGAGGAATCGACAACATCGGCGCAGATGCATTTTCCATGTTTGATTATGTGGCGCTCGGTCATCTTCACCGGGCACAGAAAGTAAAGCGGGAGGCAGTACGGTATTGCGGGACATTATTTCCCTATTCTTTTGATAAAAATGAAGGGGAAAAATCAGTGACGATGATCACGATCGGGCAGAAAAAAGAGATTTCGGTCGATACACTTGCAATCCATCCGCGCCATGCGCTCCGCACGGTCTGTGGCTCGCTGCAGGAAGTTCTTTCCGGAGAGAGCAGTGAGGATTATGTGAAGGCAGTGCTGACGGACGGGGAAGACCAGGTAGATGTTGTGCCAAAACTCCGGGGCAGATATCCGAATCTGCTGACCGTAGAATTTGAAGGAAGAAAGCGGGCGGCGCTAGCGGGACTTGCAAATGCAGAACAGATCGCTGAACGCGCTCCGCTGGAGCTGTTTGCAGAATTTTTTGAGGAGCGGAGCGGACAGAAACTGGAGGAAGAAGACAGACAGCTTGTAGAACGGATGATGAGAGAACTTTCGGAAGGAGGGGAGGGCAGATAATGAGGCCGATCACATTGACGATGAATGCATTTGGAACGTATCTGGATGAGACGACGATCCCATTTGAACAATTCGGTACCAATGGGCTTGTTCTGATCACGGGGGATACCGGTGCGGGAAAGACGACGATTTTTGATGCGATCTCCTACGCACTCTACGGGGAGACAAGCAGCGGAAATAAAAGGCGGAAGCCCGAGATGCTGCGGAGTGATTATGCAGATGCAAAGAATAAGACGTATGTAAGTCTGACGTTTGAACATCAGAAAGAACGGTATACGATCACACGCTCCCCGGCCTATTTCCGGGATGGCTATGCGACAAAAACCGCTGCTTCGGTAGAAATGCTGCTTCCGGATGGGACAAGATTAAAAACTGCAAAAGATATCGATGGGGAGACGAAGGGCGGAACGGTAGTATTTCCGGGAAAGATCCGGGAACTGCTTGGAATCTCGCTGGAGCAGTTCCGTCAGATCGCAATGCTCGCGCAGGGAGATTTTTTAAAGCTTTTGCACGCGGAGACAAAAGAGCGGGAAAAGATTTTCCGGACGATTTTTAATACACAGATCTTCTTTGATCTGCAGGAGAAGATTTCAGCGACGTATCTTGAACGAAAACGGATCTATGAAAGTATCCGGCAGAGGACCGAAGAGCAGTTTGGGGAGATCCGGCTTTCGGACCAGGAAGAGTGGAGCCGGCTGAGGATCAATGTGGAGGAGAGAAAGCTGGAACAGCTGGAGGAGATCCTCTGTGATCTGAGGAGGCTGCACCATGTGGATGAGGCGGCGATGCTTGCGTTTCGCACAAGGGAAGAAGAGGTGCGTGAAGGCTTAAAGAAGCTGCAGGCATATGGGCAGGAGAAGCAGCGTCAGAAGAAAAATGAAGAAGTGCGTGCACATTTGCAGAAGGAGAGAGAAAAGCTTCTTGAGCAGGTGCAGTCTGCCCGGGAAGCTTACCGGAAAGCGGTCAAAGCAGACCAGACTCCGTGGATTGCTGAGCAGGAGCAGATACAGAGACAGCTTGCACGTTATGGAGAGCTGGAGACGCTCCGGGAACACTGCAAAAAAAGTGAGGCGGACTGGAGGCAAAAGGAATCACAGATTGTGCAGGAACAGCATGCTGCCCAAAAGATGGAGGAACAGCGAAAACAGACTGCAGAGCAGCTGAAACAGTGGGAAGGGCTGCCGCTTTGGATGGAGCAGAACCGTCAGCGGCTGGAACAGTGGCAGGCGCAGGGAGAAATTTTAAAAGGACTCAAAGAGATACAGCAAGGGATCTGCGGGAAAGAGTGCGAAGTAAAACAGCTTCAAAAACAGCTGTTAGAAGAACTTCGCCGGAAAAATGCAGCGGGGATCCATTATAACGAACTGGATACAAAGAGCCGGGCACATATGGCGGGAATCTTTGCGGCAGAGCTGATCGACGGGAGACCGTGTCCGGTCTGTGGCTCTGTCTCACATCCTGCTCCGGCGGGGAAGATCCACGGAGTACCGGGGGCAGAGGAAGTAAAAGAGGCACAGAATGCGTTTGAACAGGCAAAGGAAGCCTGCGACCGCACACAAGGGCGGATCCAGAGGAAAGAGGCGGAGGCAGAAACTGAGAAGAAACATCTGGCGCAGCGGCTGAGTGAATTATCAAAGGATCCATGGGAGCAAAAGACGTTTCCCGAGATTGCAGCATATCTGGATATTCTGGAAGAGAAGATGAAAAGCAGGATCCACACGTTAGAGTCTGAGCAGGCAGAACTGAGAAGCAGGCAGTCTGAGCAGAAGAAGCTAATGGAACGGCTGGAGCTGATCGAAACGCAGCAGAGAGGGCAGGAGGCAAGAGAAAAACGACTGCAGGAAGAAAGAGAACAACTGCGGGAAACGTATCTGTCTGCAAAAAGTGCGCTGGAAGTGATGGAGCGTCAGACAACAGATTCCAAAGAAGCGTTGGAGATGCGGCTTTCTGTATGCATCCGGACATTGGAAACAATGCGGAAAGATACAGAAAAAACACAGCAAAGCTATATGCAGTTAAAAGAACTGGCTGATAAAACAGAAGGGCAGTTCCGCGCGGCAAAAGAAGAGCAAACCTATCTGCAGGCAATCATAGAGAAGCAGGCGCAGGAACTCTTCTGTGCAGGAATTTTAGCAGGGACAGAAAATGATGCAGAACGGACAGAAAAAGAGGCAGAGATGAAGAATGCGTGCGGAAAGATCCATGAAAGCTATGAAAGCTATCTGCTCCGGACTGACAAAAATGCAGGATGTATCTGGAAACTGGAGAGACTGGAGAAGGAACTGAGGAAGGCAGAAGAAGCTTTTGTACAGATCCAGAGGATCCATCTGGCAGTGAATGGAAACTATAAATTTGAGACTTATATCCAGGGAGTCTATTTTGACCAGATCATCGCACAGGCGAATCAGCGTCTGACCGTGATGATGGGGCAGCAGTTTGAATTGAAGCGGGGAGAAAAGAACACGGGAAACCGGGGCCTGGATCTCTTTGTCTATGATTACCGGACTGCGAAAAACAGAGATGTGAGAACACTTTCAGGAGGAGAATCCTTTGTGGCATCATTAGCGATGGCGCTTGGACTGTCAGATATCGTGCAGCAGCACAATGGCGGAGTGAAGCTGGAGACAATGTTCATCGATGAAGGATTTGGCTCGCTGGATGCAGATACGCTGGAGCAGGCAATCCGCACATTAAATCAGATGTCGCAGGGCGAGTGCCTGATCGGGATCATTTCCCATGTGGAAGAACTCAGAAAACGTATTGATAAAAAAATCTATATTCATAAAACAAACCGGGGAAGCAAGGCGGAACTGGTCATGTAGGAGGAACGATGCAAAAAGAAAAAGAACAGAAAAGAACAAAACGGATGGAACAGCTTGATATGCTCGGAGGACATCCGGGGAGGGCGCTGATATTTTTCGCAGTGCCGATGATCCTCGGAAATCTGCTCCAGCAGTTTTATAATATGGCAGACTCTGTCATTGTCGGAAGATTTGTCGGGGAGGATGCACTTGCGGCAGTCGGCGCATCTTATTCTCTGACGACTGTGTTTATTATGATTGCGATTGGCGGCGGAGTTGGAGCCTCGGTCATTATTTCCCAGTATCTCGGGGCGAAGGAACATGCGAAAATGCGGACGGCGATATCTACTGCGCTTCTGACATTTCTTGCAGTCAGCGTGGCGCTTGCGGTGCTTGGACTGTTTGCAAACCGGGCTATTTTATCTTCTTTAAAGACGCCGGAAAATATTTTGGAGGAAGCAGTGCTGTATCTGAATATTTACTTCCTGGGGCTTCCTTTTTTATTTATGTACAACGTGCTTTCATCCATCTTTAACGCGATGGGAAAATCCAATATCCCGCTGTATCTGCTGATGTTTTCGACCGTGCTTAATATTGTACTGGATCTTGTGGCAGTGATCGTATTCCAGAAAGGGGTTGCAGGAGTGGCGGTGGCAACTGTGTTTGCGCAGGGGATCGCCTCTGTCATTTCCTTCTGGATCCTGCTTCGCAGACTCAGAGAATATGAAGATGGCGGGGAAGCGAAGAAATACGATGTGGAAATTTTAAGAAATATGGTAAAAATAGCAATCCCTTCTATCCTCCAGCAGTCGATTGTATCGATCGGAATGCTGCTTGTCCAGTCGGTTGTCAATGGATTTGGATCGTCTGTTGTGGCAGGGTACTCAGCGGGAATGCGGATTGAGTCGATCTGTATCGTCCCGATGATCGCAATGGGAAATGCCATTTCGACGTTTACTGCACAGAACATCGGTGCAGGGCAGACAGATCGTGTAAGGAAAGGATACAAGGCGGCATACGGAATTATTTTTGCATTTGCGGCAGTGATCTGTGCAACGCTGCTTTTGTTTAAAAATCAGATCATTTCGATGTTCGTTGGAGGAAACGAAAGTTCACTCGCATTCCAGACGGGGATCGACTATCTGTCCTTTATCGCTTATTTCTTTATCTTTATTGGTTTGAAAGCGCTGACAGACGGTGTATTAAGAGGAGCGGGGGATGTATTTGTATTTACGCTCGCCAATCTCTGTAATCTTGCAGTCCGTGTGAGCATCGCCTTTATCTGTGCGCCGCTCTGGGGTGTGCAGGCAGTGTGGTATGCAGTCCCTCTCGGATGGCTGACAAACTATATCATTTCATTTGCAAGATATCTGACCGGAAAATGGGAAAGAAAACGGCTGATTTAATCTGAAACACTGATCTGGATCTGAAAGGAGGAGAATCATGAGACAGGAAAAATTTAAAATGGAACGGCAGGGACTCGTGGAGGAAGGACAGAAAGTAAAAGTGACGGAGCGTGCCAACGGAAGTCTGTACAGTTACGTCGTAGAACCGTCGGTGGCAATGTCCGGTATTTACAGAAGCAATGCGAGAATCCAGTCGCAGGAAGGGATCATACGTGAAATCCAGCAAAATGACAGAGGATTTTACCTTCTTGTAGAATTTGACGAATAGCACAATGGATCATAAGAAGTACAGATGGTGTGCGCTGTCAAAATACGAACAGATGACAAGTGGGAAAACGTGTGCTATAATAAATTCTGTTGTAAAAATGTCGCTGGATATGTATTAGGAGGAAATGAAAATGGTAGCAAGAAAAGCAGCAAGAAAAATGAACAATAAGAACAATACAGAACAGAGAAAAGCGACTGCAAAGAAAGCAACGGAAGCTGCAGTACAAAATGCAGAAGAAATTGTGAAGGCAACAGAGGAAGAGACAGTAGAGGAAAAAGCAGTTGAGACGGCAGAAAAGGCAGAGCCGGCGAAAGAAAAGCAAAATGCCACAGAAGTGAAGAAAGAAGAAAAGAAACCAGAAGAGAAAAAGGCGCCTGAGAAAGTAAAAAAAGCAGCTCCGAAAAAGGAGATGAAGACTTCCGTAGTAGTAGAATACCAGGGAAGACAAGTAGAAGAAAAAGAAATGATCGCAGCAGTAAAAAAAGCATGGACAAAATCCGGACGGAAGATCGGGGAGATCAAGACGATGACACTTTACGCAAAACCGGAAGAGCATGCGGTATACTATGTGATCAACGGAATCGATACGGGAGCAGTTCCTTTTTAAGATGTGGGACATATCTGCAGGATTGTTTTGGCAGATATGTCCTTTTTTTCATAGGGATCTGTCGGAGCCGGATCAGACAGCCAAAAACCGGTACAGAAGGTATAGCGCAGTATTATCTGTAAAAATATAAAATTAACAAAAAAAATAATTATAAATAAAATAATAAAAAGAAAAATATAAAAATAAATATAAAAAAACTGAAAAAACTATTGACAAACTGAAAAAATATGATATTATATAGACATAAACATAACAAATACAAATAAGAAACAGCAAAGAAAGTTTAAAACGAGTATCTGTTATTATTTTTATTTCTTATGCGGAACGGATATAACTTTACCGGACGGAGTTATATAACAGTAAAAGGAAAGGTACTTTTACAATCTAAGATAAGGAGGTACGGACCACCAGAAACGGTAAGAAGACCTGACAGAAGATCAGAAGAATTGGATGTATACCCGATAGAAGATCAGAATGTCAGACACAACAGAACGGAAGCTATGTATCAGTCGAGATTTTAATTTTTGGATGGTGTGTTGTATGAGCAGATGATTTGTACGGTGCATTGTCAGAAGAAAAGAAGAATTAAGACTACACAGTATTCAGAAAATGAGGTAAAATGAATGATTGAAGAATCAAAGTAAGAGTAGGTATTGATTAATAAAATAATTGATACCTACTCTTACTGTGCAGAACATTATAGAGAGGAAAAGCAGAAGAGGTAGAATCTATGGTAAAAGCAGTCATATTTGATATGGATGGGGTGTTGATCGACACCGAGAAATATCTTGTAACATACTGGTGTCAGGCGGCAGAAGAACTGGGAGTTCCCATGAAGCGGGAGCATGCATTGATGATCCGCAGTTTTTCAGGAAAGTTTGCAGAGCCCTGGCTGAAAAGTCTGTATGGAGAAGATTTTGATTATGCGGCAGTCCGCGAGAGAAGAAAGAAGATCATGGCGGATCATCTGGCAAAACATGGCGTGGAGATCAAAGCAGGAGTCAGGGAGACGCTTGCATACTTAAGAGAAAAAGGATATAAACTTGCAGTGGCGACTGCAACTGAGAAAGACCGTGCGGAAGAATACCTAAATGAGATCGGGATTAAAGAAATGTTCGATCAGATTGTCTGTGCAAATATGGTGGAGAATGGAAAGCCGATGCCTGATATTTATCTGTATGTCTGTGAGCAGATCGGGGAAGCGCCGGGGGACTGTGTGGCTGTCGAGGATTCTCCAAACGGAGTGAAGTCTGCCTATGGAGCAGGCTGTCAGGTGATCATGATCCCGGATCTGACACTTCCGGATGAAGAGACCGCTTCTTACTTATGGAAACAAGTGGGAAAAATGAATGATTTACAACAGATTTTATAGAGACAAATCTACACATTTACTAAAATTTAACATCGATTTAACTTGTAATTGACAGTGTCAAATTGATTATGATATTCTTGATTTATAGAAGTCATAGAGAATCATAGAGAGTCAGTGACAGGGAGGCAGTGCCATGAAGAAAAGAACAAAAGCTGTTTTGACAATTTTCTTTTTGTCATTGCTTTTTTTTGTGGAAATACATGTAGAAGCAGGAAG
>CAUWEA010000087.1:0-10758 GCA_963557735.1 uncultured Faecalimonas sp.
AATGCTCGTTGGGCATGGGACTGCTATAGAAGATTTATCCAGATGTATTCTGATGTAGTTATGGAAGTTGGTAAGAAATATTTTGAAGAGCTTATCGACAAAATGAAAGAAGAAAAAGGTGTAACACAGGACGTTGAACTTACAGCAGAGGATCTGAAGACTCTGGCCGGACAGTTCAAGGCTGAATATAAAGAAAAAATCGGGGAAGATTTCCCAGCAGATGCAAAAGAACAGTTGATGGGAGCAGTGAAGGCTGTATTCCGTTCTTGGGACAACCCGCGTGCAAATGTATATCGTCGTGACAATGATATTCCGTATTCATGGGGAACAGCTGTTAACGTACAGATGATGGCATTTGGTAACATGGGAGACGACTGTGGTACAGGTGTTGCATTTACACGTGACCCTGCTACAGGAGAAAATGGTCTGTTTGGAGAATTCCTGACAAATGCACAGGGAGAAGACGTAGTTGCAGGTGTACGTACACCAATGCACATTTCTGAGATGGAGCAGAAATTCCCGGAAGCATTTGCACAGTTTAAAGAAGTTTGCAAGACTCTGGAGACACACTACAGAGATATGCAGGATATGGAGTTTACAGTAGAGCACGGTAAACTGTACATGCTGCAGACACGTAACGGTAAGAGAACGGCTCAGGCTGCTCTGAAGATTGCTTGTGACCTTGTTGATGAGGGAATGAGAACAGAAGAAGAAGCAGTAGCAATGATCGATCCTCGTAACCTGGATACTCTGCTTCATCCGCAGTTCGATGCTGCTGCATTGAAAGCTGCAACACCGATGGCAAAAGCACTTGGAGCATCTCCTGGAGCTGCTTGCGGTAAGGTTGTATTTACAGCAGATGACGCTGTAGAGTGGGCTGCAAGAGGTGAAAAAGTAATCCTTGTTCGTCTGGAGACATCACCGGAAGATATTACAGGTATGAAGAGCGCTCAGGGTATCCTGACAGTTCGTGGTGGTATGACATCTCACGCAGCAGTAGTTGCACGTGGAATGGGTACATGCTGTGTATCCGGTTGTGGCGACATCGCAATGGACGAAGCAAACAAGAAATTTACATTAGCCGGAAAAGAATTCCACGAGGGAGACTGCATTTCTCTGGACGGATCTACAGGAGCTATTTATGACGGAATCATTCCGACAGTAGACGCTACGATCGCCGGTGAGTTCGGAAGAATCATGGGATGGGCTGATAAATACAGAACAATGAAGGTTCGTACAAATGCGGATACTCCTGCTGATGCGAAGAAAGCCCGCGAGCTTGGAGCAGAAGGCATCGGACTTTGCCGTACAGAGCATATGTTCTTTGAGGGCGACAGAATCGATGCATTCCGTGAAATGATCTGTTCTGAGACAGTAGAAGAAAGAGAAGCTGCACTTGAGAAAATCCTTCCGGAGCAGCAGGGAGACTTCGAGGCTCTGTATGAGGCTCTTGAAGGTAACCCGGTTACAATCCGTTTCCTTGACCCGCCGCTTCATGAGTTTGTTCCGACAACAGAGGAAGACATTAAGAAGCTGGCTGATGCTCAGGGCAAGACAGTTGAGCAGATCAAGACAATTATCGACAGCCTGCACGAGTTCAACCCGATGATGGGACACCGTGGATGCCGTCTGGCAGTTACTTATCCGGAAATCGCTAAGATGCAGACAAGAGCGGTTATCCGTGCGGCAATCAATGTACAGAACGCTCATCCGGATTGGACAGTAAAACCGGAAATCATGATTCCGCTTGTTGGAGACGTAAAAGAGTTGAAATATGTTAAGAAGTTTGTTGTTGAGACAGCCGATGCTGAAATCGCAGCTGCAAACAGTAATCTGAAATATGAAGTAGGAACAATGATCGAGATTCCGAGAGCTGCTCTTACAGCTGACGAGATTGCAAAAGAAGCTGACTTCTTCTGCTTTGGTACAAATGACTTGACACAGATGGCATTTGGATTCTCTCGTGATGATGCAGGTAAGTTCTTAGACGCTTACTATGATGCTAAGATCTTCGAGAACGATCCGTTTGCTAAGCTGGATCAGACAGGTGTTGGCAAGCTGATGGATATGGCTATTACATTAGGAAAACCGGTTAATTCGAACCTGCACGTAGGAATCTGTGGAGAGCATGGTGGAGATCCGAGTTCTGTTGAGTTCTGCAACAAACTTGGACTGGATTATGTATCCTGTTCACCGTTCCGTGTGCCGATCGCGAGACTCGCGGCAGCACAAGCAGCGATTGCTTCAAAATAGGTTTTGTTAAAACCGGATAATGTTTAATGGGCAGCGTCCTGTTCTTTTGGGAACAGGACGCTGTTTTTGTATTTTTTTTATTAGGAAAAGTCGGATTTTTGATATGGAAGTGATAAGATACTGTTTATAATGTATAATGAATAAGAAGATTTTGAAATGCAAAATAAAATCAGGAGAATGATGAAGCATGAGATTGTTGAAACTTGTAATTGTTGATGATGAAGCGATTCTGCTGCAGGGATTGCTGCATACGTATGACTGGGAAAAGATGGGGTTTGAAGTAGTAGGTACCGCACAGAGCGGGAAGCAGGCGATCGAGCTGATACAGAAGGTGCGGCCGCACGTTGTTTTGACAGATATACGTATGAAGCAGATTACGGGACTTATGGTAATGGAAGAAATCCAAAAGGCAGGATTGACGTGTCTATTTATTGTATTGAGCGCTTACAGGGATTTCGAATATGCACAGCAGGCATGTGAACTGGGAGCGTATGCATATCTTCTGAAACCGGTAGAAGAAGAAAAATTACAGGAGACCATGCAGGGAGCATATGAAACATGTATGGAACAACTGGAACATGAAGAACGATATGAAAGCTGGGAGAAGCTGTTAAAGAAGGATACAACCAATTTTCTGCAAATGGTAGTGCAGAAATATGTTCAGAATAGAATTCCGGAGGAAAAGGTACGGGAAGTATTTGATACGATCGGCAATGTACTGGAAGAGACAGACCGCTTTATTACGGTATCTGTAGATATTGATCTGACTTATAAGATCACGAACTCTTTGGAGTATGAGGCGTCCCGATTTGCCGTATTGAAAAATCTGGAAGAAATTATCGGAGAACGATATTCTTATTGGCGTTTTGAGGGGGCGGACGGAAATGGAAATTTTATTATTAAGACGAAAGAAAACGCAACGGTAAGAGAATTGAAATCCATTTTGGAGAATGCCAAAAAAGAGGAAAAGAGTCCGGTTGTGGCAGCTATATCGAAGCCGTATAAGGGAATCAAAGGGATAAAAAGAAGTTGGGAGGAGGCACAGAAGTTATTCGGACTGGCAAGCGCTTCGGGCGCAAGCGCGTTTACGGTTCCTGAAGAAATGGAAGAGAGACCGGGAGAAGTTTATTCTTCGGATGTGGAGCTTTTGATTTTGAATGCGGTTAGAAAAAATAATCTGCAAGAATTGAAGGAAGCTTTTATTCAGTTTATTTATTGTCTTCCGGGAGAAGAAGAATTACAGTGTCAGTATATGCATAAAGTTATGCTTCGGGTAGAACTGATGCTGAAGGATTCCTATGGGGGCGAAGAAAATCTGAAAGAACAGTTTCAAAATTATTATTCAAATATCTGTAATCTCAATGCGTCAAGAACTGTGGATGTCTGTTATAAAATCTTGTGCAGTGCGATTATGAGCCGGCGGGAGAATATACAGAATGAAGAAGTAAAATATTTTAAAGAATATATGTCTGTGGCGGTAGCATATATAGAGGAACATCTGAATGATGAAGACTTGTCGATTGTATCGGTTGCGGCGCATGTATATCTGAATCCGGTGTATTTCGGAAGGGTGTTTAAAAATACTTTTCATATGACATTTAAGAAATATTTGTTAAAACAGCGGATGGAGAAAGCGAAACAATTATTGGAAAAAGGCGAGGAAAGCATCGGAAATATCTGTAATCAGGTAGGAATCAACAATCCATCGTATTTTTCACATGTATTTAAACAGTATACAGGGGTACTGCCCAGTGAATATAAAAAGGAATGTGAAAGATGAGTAAAAAAAGGGAAATTTCCGGAATACGGAAAAAATATTTGAAATATACGGCGGTACTGCTGGTCTTGGCGCTTGCTCTTTCGTGTGTCGGAATCTGGATTTATGTACGGACCAGTGTGACAGAAAACATCAGCGGAAAGTATGAATTTATGACAGAGCGGATGGGGATTGCATTGGACAATTTGTATCAGAAGAGCGATGAAGTAATGAAAGAGTGTATTTTGTATGATGATGTACAAAAGACGCTTCAGACAGGGGGAGCAGACGAAGTTAACGGGATTGCGCTTGGAAAATATTTTGCTTATATTGACATGGATCAGGTGGCAGATTACTGCTATGTAGATAACAAAGGGAATGTTTATGGCCGTTCGTATTCGGAAGTATCTTATGAGAATGTCAAAGAAAGTGGATTTGAGAAATTTTTAGGAGAAAAATATAGTAAAACGATCTGGTTCTGGACGAAAGACACATTATTCGGCACGGAACAGGAGTCGTTGTTTATTGGAAGATATGTTCATAGTCTTGAATATGCGCATGAACCGGGGATGATGTTTTTTAAAATGAGTCCCGAGTATTTAAAAAATACGGTAAAAACAAACCGAGAACTGATTGGCAAAACAACAATCGGAATTATTGATGAAAAAGGAAATCTTTGTTTTTCAAATATAGAGAAGGAAAGACAATCTGAAACGGAGAAGGCAAAACTTTTGACGCTTCTGGGGCAGAAGGAAGGAAAGGGAATGGTTTTGAGCGGCGAGCGGATTCCGGGGGGGATTTTGTCTGCGTATCGTCAGGAAGAAAGCGGTTTTACCGTTTTTTCGTTTGTTCCGGATCAGGTATTGAATGAAGGATTGACACAGATTATGCTGGGACTGACCGGGATTTATCTGGTTGTATTGCTTGTTGCGGTATTTTTGAGTTTATATTTTTCAGAAAGATTTACCAAACCGATTCAAGTGATCAATAAGGCGATGACAGGATTTGACGGGAATGATTTCCAAAGGATCCGGGAACTTCATACAAATACCGAATTAGATCAGATCGGTCATTCCTATAATGAGATGCTGGGGAATATAGAGGCTCTTCTTTCGGAAATAAAAACGCAGGAGAAGGAACTTAGAACCAGTGAACTGAATATGTTGATCAGTCAGATTAATCCACATTTTTTGTACAATACCCTTGATACAATCTATATGCTGGCACGGATCAATAAAGAAGAAACAACAATGCGGATGATACAGGCATTATCGAAATATCTCAGATTGTCTTTGAGCAAAGGGAACGACATCGTTACGGTTGCAGATGAGTTGGAGAATGTTAAGAGTTATATGGAAATCCAACAAATCCGAAATGAAAATCTGTTTTCTTATACGATAGACTGTCAGGTGGATGCGGAGAATACATGGGTATTGAAGCTGATTTTACAGCCATTGGTGGAAAATGCAATCAAATATGGATTTTGTGAAATTTTTGAAGGGGAATTATTCGCATTGGTGTGAAAGAAGAAAAAGGATTTTTATATCTGGAAGTTTATAACAGCGGAGTGCCGATGAAAGAAGATCTGTGCGAAAAAATAAATGCATTGAACGGACATCCTCTCGCAGCATTACGGGAGTGTTTTCCGGACAGAGAGCATGGATATGGCGTATTTAATATTGTGACGAGGCTGCGGCTGAAATATGGGGGAAAGGTTCAGTTTGGTTATAAAACGGAAAAAGACGGAACTACGTGCGTGATCCGGATACCGGGAGGAGACAGACAGGAAGATGCAGATGAATAGAATAAAGAAGAGAAGAATCGCGGCAATGCTGGCTGCATGTTGTCTTCTGGCAGGAATGACGGTCGGATGCGGAAAGAAAGAGGAAGAACAGACAAAGAAACAGGAAAGTGTGAAAATTCCTATGGTGTTGACTGTAAATCCATCTACCGGAAAGAAGAATGAAGAGGCTGTAGTCAAAGAATTTAATGAAGCATATAAAGGAACCTTACAGATAGACGTAGAATGGATTATGGAGACAGAAGAAGATTACAGACAGAATTTGAAGAGGCAGAACGTGACGGATGAACTTCCGGCTGTTGTAACGGATCTTCGTATGCTTCCTTCGTTTTATCGTATGATGATCCAGAATGAACGGCTGGAAGAAATTTCTTCTTATATTAAAAAGGATGAAGAATGGAATTCGATGATTGAGCCGTTTGTTCTGGAGGCGTGCAGTGAACCGGATGGGAAGATGTATCTGGCGCCGCTTAGTACGGCCGCATTTTCCTGTTCCGGAGTGTTCTGGAATGAAGAACTGTTTGCTCAGGCGGGAATCACATCTTTTCCTGAGACATGGGAAGAATTCTGGAGATGCTGCGAGACGTTAAAAGCGCATGGAATCACACCGTTGGCGCTGCATACAGAGGGAACTGCATGGGCGCCGATGCTATTTGCAACGGCGGAAGTAGCAGAAACAGAGACAGGACTCGATTTTATGAAAGAATTGTATCCGGACAGTTATCAGAATGCTGAGGGGATTCGGATGGCACAGACCTTGAAGTGTTTGTTTTCTTATACGACGGAAGATGCGTTGTATGCGGATTTTGACACCGCATATTCCAATTTCTTTTCGGGAAAGGCGGCGATGGTTCCGAATGGGTACTGGATGATCGATCAGATACCGGAAGAATATGAGAAAAAAGTACGGTTTTCGGCATTTCCGGGAAATAAATTGATTTCTTCGCCGGAGACATTTGGATGGGCGATTGTATCAGACTACAGTGAAGAGGTAAAAGAGGGTGCGTTAGAATTTTTGAAGTTTAGGACGAAGAAAAATCAGGAAGAAAAGGAAGCGTTGTTTTCGGAAGACCGGAGCAAGCTTCTGCCTGCCGAGAAGGATTATCTCGATGCGTATGAGAAAGATCCGCAGATCGTTCCGAATTATCAGGTGAAATGGAATTCCATTCTTCAGGAAGAGACATTGGGAGAAGAACTGCCGAAACTGGTACAGGGAAAGATCAGCGCAGAAGAATTCACAGAAAAGGAGGACGACAGTATCCGTCAATTTCTGGAAGAACAATAGGATTTGAATGGTATTATTTTTGATAGTACAGGTTTATCTTTTGCTAAATAATTTTAAAAAATGCTGGTATGATAGCTACAGAACAAAGAAAATATTAAATTTTCGGAAAGGTGAGTGTAGGATTATGAAAAAGCGTAAAGTAGTATCTGTTTTACTGGCAGCAGCAATGATAGTCGGTATGGTTTCAGGTTGCGGAAGCTCTTCTGAAACAGAAGGAACAGATGAGAAAAAGGAAGCAGAAGGAAAAGTTTATTATCTGAATTTCAAGCCGGAGGCTGATGAATACTGGCAGGAACTGGCTGAAACATATACGGAAGAAACCGGAGTTCCGGTGACTGTGTTGACAGCTGCTTCCGGAGAATATGAGAAAACATTGAAGTCTGAAATGGCAAAAACGGATGCGCCGACATTGTTTCAGGTAAATGGTCCGGTCGGACTGGCAGGCTGGAAAGATTATTGTTATGATCTGTCCGGTTCAGATATTGCAGGAGAGCTTACAGATGACAGCTTTGCATTGATGGATGGAGAAAAAATGGTAGGTATCGCCTATGTTATCGAGAACTATGGTATTATTTATAACAAGGCATTACTTGAAAAAGCAGGATATACAGCAGAAGATATTACAGATTTTGACAGCTTTAAGAAAGTAGTAGAAGATATTACGGCAAGAAAAGATGAACTTGGTTTCTCCGCATTTACATCTTCAGGAATGGATTCTTCTTCTGATTGGAGATTCAAGACACATTTGGCAAATCTTCCGATTTACTATGAATATAAAGAAGATGGAATTGATAAAACAGATGCGATTAAAGGAACTTACTTAGATAATTACCGTCAGGTATGGGATTTGTATGTAAATAATGCAACCTGCAAACCGTCTGAGATTTCTATAAAAACAGCAGATGATGCAACGGCAGATTTTGTGACAGAAGAAGCGGTATTCTATCAGAACGGAACATGGGAATATAATAACATTGCAGACGTTGGAGATGAAAATCTTGGAATTCTTCCGATTTATATTGGAGTAGAAGGAGAAGAAGAGCAGGGCGTCTGCACGGGTACAGAAAATTACTGGTGTGTAAATGCAAAAGCGTCCGAGGAAGATATTCAGGCAACTATGGATTTTATGAACTGGTGTGTAACTTCTGATAAAGGCGTAGAGGCAATGTGCAAGGATATGGGATTTGTGATTCCGTTCAAATCCAATCTGGAATCTGAAAATGTACTGGTCAATGAGGCAAATAAATATCTTGAAGATGGAAAAACACCTGTGACATGGGTATTTTCAACAATGCCTTCCGAGGAATGGAAAAACGGAGTTGGTTCTGCACTGACAGCTTATGCGGCAGATCAGACAGATGCAAACTGGGATTCTGTAGTAAATGCATTTGTAGAAGGATGGAAAACAGAGGCTGAGGCGGCGAAATAGAAAAGTTGAGTTGTTTTCGAAGGAAATGTGATACGGCGGGGAACGGAAAGGTACCCGCCGTTTTTTAAAGAAAGAGAAAGAAGGAGGGTGATTTTATGGAAAGAGCCATAAAACGTTATATGCCGATATTTGTACTTCCTACATTGTGTGCATTTATTCTTGGATTTATTGCTCCGTTTGTTATGGGAATCGGACTGTCGTTCTGCAAATTTACAACGGTGACAGATGCAAAGTTTGTCGGATTGTCTAATTATGTAGATGCATTGAAAGATACGGTATTTCGGCATTCGTTCTGGTATACGGCATTGTTTGCATTGGTTTCACTTATTGTGATCAATGTCATTGCATTTGCGCTGGCATTGGCGTTGACGCAGAAAATGAAAGGAACAAATTTGTTCCGTACCATTTTTTTTATGCCGAATCTGATTGGCGGTATTGTACTCGGATATATCTGGCAGTTGATTTTTAATGGGATTCTGTCACAATTTGAAACTGCTCTGAATTTGAACGAATGGTATGGGTTCTGGGGAATGATCATACTGGTCAGCTGGCAGCAGATCGGATACATGATGATTATTTATATTGCAGGACTGCAGTCTATTCCGGGTGATGTGATGGAAGCGGCACAGATTGACGGCGCATCGGGAATTCAGCGTTTGTTTAAAGTGACGATTCCGATGATGATGCCTTCTATTACTATTTGTATGTTCTTATCTATTACGAATGGATTCAAATTATTTGATCAAAACTTGTCACTGACGGCAGGAGAACCATCAAAGATGTCAGAGATGATGGCGCTGAATATTCTCAATACATTCTATGGAAGAACCGGATGGGAAGGCGTCGGACAGGCAAAGGCGGTATTGTTCTTTATTCTTGTTGTGGGAATTGGAATGATTCAGTTGAGAGCAACCCGTTCCAAGGAGGTGCAGCAGTAAATGAAAAACAAGAAAAAGTGGAGTACCATCGGAAGCTGTGTGTTTGCAGTTTTGGGGCTTGTATATATAGCTCCGATTCTGGTTGTGTTAATGAACTCCTTTAAAAAGAAAGTCTTTATCAATAAGCAGCCGTTTACGCTGCCGGATGAGAAAACATGGAATGGTTTTGAAAACTATATGACGGCAATTGATAAATATGAGCTGCTGGAGGCTGTAGGCTGGACTTTATTTATAACAATCGGATCGGTAGTGGTGATCCTTGTTTGTACATCTATGTGTGCCTGGTATATTACACGGGTAAAATCGGCATTTACAAAGGGGTTATATTTTCTGTGTGTGTTTTCAATGGTTGTACCGTTTCAGATGGTTATGTTTACACTGTCGTTAGTAGCGGATAGAACAGGTTTAAATACACCGTGGGGAATTATTATTATCTATCTGGGCTTTGGTGCGGGATTAGCGGTATTCATGTTCTGCGGCTTTGTTAAATCCATTCCGTTAGAGATTGAAGAAGCTGCAATGATCGATGGATGCAACCCGCTTCGTACATTTTTTTCCGTGGTGCTTCCAATGATGAAGCCGACTTATATTTCTGTAGGAATCTTAGAAACGATGTGGATATGGAATGATTTCCTGCTTCCATATCTGATACTGGATTTGAATAAGTATAAAACGATTTCGATTGCAATTCAGTATATGAAGGGAAGTTACGGAAGAGTTGATATGGGTGCTGTGATGGCTGCGTTGATTCTTGCGGTTATCCCGGTAATTGTATTTTATTTATCCTGTCAGAAACATATTATCAAAGGAGTTGCGGCAGGTGCAGTCAAAGGGTGAGATACTACTTTGCCAAAACGATATTGTTGAAAGAGCAACGCTCCGTTCCGTTTGGGATGGAGCGTTGTCTGAATTGTCTGAATTGTGCGAAATAAATAAAAAAGAGAAAAAACATTGACAATTAGGATCTTTGATGATAAGATAGTCAACGTCGCTGAAAACGACAGACACATAATAGGGCAAAAGAAGAACGGAAGCCGCAAGGGATTGGAGAGCGACCGGGATTCGGAGCGAAAAATGTTGTCGAAATAACTTGAAAAAAGTTGTTGACAAAAAAAGAAGTTATGTGATAATCTAAATAAGTTGTCGCTTGAACGGACAGCAAAGAAAAATAAAAAAGTTCTTGACAAGCAGAACGGTTTTTGGTAAAATATAAAAGCTGTCGCTTGAGGCAGAACAAAGACAAGAACCTTGATAACTAAACAATAGACAACAACCCTTGAAAATTTCTTATGAGAA
>CAUWEA010000088.1:0-10166 GCA_963557735.1 uncultured Faecalimonas sp.
CGTAAGAGAGAGGGACAGAACGCTGAAATATTAGAAAACAGAGATCAGAATCATAATAGGATTGGAAAAAAAGGGGATCAGTATGACGCTACAGGAGTTATATCAAGAAGGGATCTTGCGTCTGAAACAGGCAAAGATCGCGGAGGCAGAGCTGGATGCCTGGTATCTGATGGAATATGTGACGGGGATCCATAGGACGATGTATTATCTGAGACAGCAGGAGACAGTGGAGAAAGATACGGCAGAAAGATATTTTGACTGTATTGGAAGGCGGGCCAGGAGGATTCCTCTTCAGCATATTACCGGGGAGCAGGAATTTATGGGGCTGACATTTTTGGTCAACGAACATGTGCTGATTCCCCGGCAGGACACAGAGGTGCTTGTGGAAGAAGCGCTGTTACATTTAAATGGAGACGAGCAGGTATTGGATATGTGCACGGGTTCCGGCTGTATCCTGATCAGTCTGGCACATTACCGGAAAGGGATTCGTGCAGTCGGAGCAGATATTTCGGATGAGGCGCTTCAGATTGCAGAAAAAAATGCAAAGAAGTTGAGCGAGAATGTCACTTTTCTCAAAAGTGATCTGTTTGATCGGATTGAAGGAAACTATGATCTGATCGTATCCAATCCGCCGTATATCCGGACAGAAGTGATCGAGGAACTGGAGGAGGAAGTAAGACTTCATGATCCGATGATCGCGCTGGACGGGAAAGAGGATGGGCTATATTTTTACAGAAAGATTACAGAACAGAGCCGGAAGCATCTGTCATGCGGCGGCTGGCTCCTCTTTGAGATCGGACATGATCAGGGGGAGGATGTCGCAAGGATCATGGAAGATGCCGGGTTTGCCGAAGTGTCGGTAAAAAAGGATCTGGCAGGGCTTGACCGTGTGGTATCCGGCATGTACAATAGATGAGAGAAATGGAGGAATAGATATGTTTGATAAATTAGAAGATCTGTTGATCCGCTATGAGGAAATCATGGGCGAACTTCAGGAACCGGATGTTGCAAATGATCAGGCGCGCTTCCGGAAGCTGATGAAGGAGCAGGCTGATTTAACTCCGATCGTGGAGGCATATACAGAATATAAAAAAGCAAAACAATCTATCGTGGACAGCGAGGAGATGCTGGAGATAGAATCTGATGAAGAGATGCGGGAGCTTGCAAAAGAAGAACTCAGCGCTTCCAAAAAACGTGTGGAGGAGCTGGAGCATGAATTAAAGATCCTTCTTCTTCCAAAAGACCCGAACGATGACAAAAACATTATGGTGGAGATCCGTGCCGGCGCAGGCGGAGATGAGTCGGCGCTGTTTGCGGCAGAAGTATACCGTATGTATGTACACTACGCAGAAAGCAAACGTTGGAAGACAGAACTGATCTCTGTCAATGAGAATGGAATCGGTGGATTTAAGGAAGTTGTATTCATGGTAAGCGGCCAGGGTGTCTACTCCCGTATGAAGTATGAAAGTGGAGTACACCGTGTACAGCGTGTGCCGGAGACAGAGTCCGGCGGACGTATCCATACATCGACGATTACAGTTGCGGTAATGCCGGAAGCAGAGGAAGTGGATGTCGTGATCGAGGATAAAGATATCCGTATCGACGTGATGAGAGCCTCCGGAAATGGTGGACAGTGTGTCAACACAACAGACTCCGCAGTCCGTCTTACACACTACCCGACGGGGATCGTGATCTACAGCCAGACTGAAAAGTCACAGCTTCAGAATAAGGAAAAAGCATTCCGCTTACTCCGTTCAAAACTGTATGAATTAGAATTAGAAAAACAGCAGTCCGCAGAGGCAGAGGCAAGAAGAAGCCAGATCGGAACCGGGGATCGTTCAGAGAAAATCCGTACTTACAATTTCCCGCAGGGACGTGTGACAGATCACAGAATCAAGCTGACACTGCACAAACTGGACAGCATCCTGAACGGAGACCTGGATGAAGTGATCGACAGTCTGATCGCAGCAGATCAGGCAGCCAAACTGAGCAATATGAACGAATAGTGTCTTTGCTCGGTGGAAGTCAGAAAATCTGACAAGAAGAGAATAATAGATGATAGATAAGAAATAAAGAAAATAAATCATAGAAAACGAATCCTGAAATCCTTTGAAGTTTGTTTGAATTGTGGGGAAGGGATTCTGTATTTTGTGAGAAATCAGATGGAAATCGGCCGTACAGATGAAAGTACAGCCGGTTTCTATTTTTTTGTATGTATGAGACTGGAGGTATTATTGCAGTCAATACCTGTATTAGAAGTAAGATATCAGAAGGAGAAAGACAGAGGTCTGTGAACCTGCCAGAAAAGATGAAAGAGTACAGTATGAAGAAATAGATGCTCCAATCGTGACGGTGATTGAGAATGAACAAGGTTATTACGGAGTACGGACGAGTGGAAAGCTAAGTCTGCTCCGGGCAAAAAATGCAGGAGAATTGAAGGACATCAGCAAAGTGTTGAAGGATATGGAAGGACGGGCTGTTACAAGAATCGAAGGAGGCGCATTTTATAACAGTAAAAATTTAAAACAGGTGAGGATTCCTGAAACGATCAGTTATATCGGGGCGAATGCATTTGCAGGATGTGAAAAATTAGAATGGATGGAGATTCCGGAAAGTGTAGAACAAATGGGAACTGATATTTTCGGATCAGGAAAATATGGATTTTCGACTACGATCGTATTTTGCGATCCGGGATCAGAGGCAGAAGTATATGCGCAGAAAAATGAAATTCCTTGCAAAAACGGGGAGGCAGAAGAGGCAGATCCGAAAGAAATTGAGAAAATCAGAGGAGAAATCAAAAAGAAGAATCGTTATCTGAGCGCATATGCAGAATATTTTGAGAGAAATTCGGAAGAATTTGAAAAATTTCGAAATGACTATGATGGAAGTGTCGTAGGAACAGCCTCGTATGATATTGTAGATATCCAGAATGACGGGGTTCCGGAATTGATTTTATGTGTTACAAATAGTTATGCAGGAATTACAGATTTCTTTTATGTAGGGAAAAACAATCAGGTAAAAAGCTATCAGGATTTTTACAACTGGATGAGTTATGATCCCAATACTGGATTGATCTACAGTAGTACCGGAGGTGGACATATGGGAATTTCGGAAGGAATTTTCCAGTATGTGGAAAGAATTGATTATTTTGAGGAAATTCATACAGGCAGCTATCAGCATTATGACTACGGAAATCCAGAGTATAGGGGAATGCAATGGGATGGTGTATCCTATCCAACATTGGAAGCTTATGATGCTAAGCTGCAAGAATTTTTCAATAAAGATGCAGCAGAAAATCCAGAATACAAAGAATATACGGATGAAGTTGATTTAATGGAAGAAATCTATAAGTTCGCAAAATAGGAAACGGGTATTGTCAAAATGTCCTGTCTGTTTGTACATAAAGCCAGATATATGGTAAAAAGGCCAGATTTATTATATAATAAGCCCGACAAAAAACGAGAAGTTTGCACAACAGGAGGAACACTATGAGCGAGATCAATCAGGAGATGGCATCGCAGTCGGGAGCAGAAGAAAAAAAGGAAGCATTCTGCGGGCAGTTGAGCGCTGTAACAGCGGTGGAAAAGGGAGATAAAGGGCATATCATCTGGCTCACATTTGAGGAGAACATCAAAGGAAAGCTTACTTTTCTGGAGGAAACTATTTTTCGCTACGATGTAGATCCGAGTGGAGTATTTGAAAGTTATGCGGCTCCAAGAGAGAAGGAGCATACAGCAAAGATCCAGCAGTGTCCGGACGAATCAGATTTTTATACAAAACCGGAAGTGGAGATCTGCGAGGGGGAACAAACAGTTAAAATCTGCTGTGGGAAGACCGAAGTGATTTTTGAGAAGGCGACAGCAAAGATGAAAGTCTGTGTCAGCGGAAAGACAGTTCTTGAGGAAGCAGAAGGACTTACGATCGGTGCGGAGACCGTTCAGACACTTGTCAAAAGAGAAAAAGAGAATTTCTACGGCGGTGGTACACAGAATGGACGATTTGTACATACCGGAAAGACAATCCAGATTGTCAATGAGAGTGCATGGATGGACGGAGGAGTTGCCTCACCAAACCCGTTTTATTTTACGACGGGCGGCTACGGCATTCTGAGAAACACATTTTCCGATGGAAGCTATGATTTTGGGGAGAGTGAGGCTGCCGTTGTGCGCGCCGCCCATAAAGAACCGAAGTTTAGCGCCTACTACTTTTTATCTGACGGAGAAAATGGAAGCCGGGTTACGCAGGAAATTTTAAAGGCTTACTATCATGTCACCGGAAATCCATTGCTTCTGCCGGAATATGGTTTCTATGAAGGACATTTGAACTGCTATAACCGTGATGCGTGGTCTGACGAAGCGGGCGATAAGGAATGGAATATCAAAGGGATAGCAGAAAGTACGGCGGAAGGAACGACAAGATATGAAAGCGGTATGGCAACCGGATACCGTCTGTCAGAAGGACAACATTCAGAATCGTTAAACGGAGAAGGGCCAGAGGTGGCAGCAGAGCATTATCCGCAAAATGTAGATACTCCATATGAATATTCTGCGAGAGCTGTGCTGGATCAGTACGTCAGATACGATATGCCGCTTGGATATTTCCTGCCAAATGACGGCTATGGCGGTGGCTATGGACAGAATGGTTACTATGTACAAGGGGGCGTCAATGAAGATGGAAGCAGCTCGCCGGAGCGGATTGCGGCGGTAGATGCCAATGTGGAAAACCTTGCAAAGTTCAGAGCGTATGCGAACAGCAAAGGAGTTGCGGCAGGACTTTGGACAGAGAGTAATCTGGCGCCGGACTCAGACAATCAGACGTACTGGCATCTGCTCCGTGATTTCCGGAAGGAAGTATCTGTCGGAGGAGCGACTACATTGAAGACAGACGTTGCGTGGGTAGGACCAGGATATTCGTTCCAGCTAAACGGAGTGAAGACTGCTTACGATATCATCACGACAGCGGAACAGTTCCGTCCGAATATCATTTCTCTGGATGGATGGGCAGGATCACAGCGCTTTAACAGTGTGTGGAGCGGTGACCAGACCGGTGGAAACTGGGAATATATCCGGTTCCATATCCCGACGTATATCGGAAGTTCTCTGAGTGGAAATCCAAATATCGGAAGTGATATGGATGGAATCTTCGGAGGAAAGGCGCTGATCGCTGCGCGTGACTACCAGTGGAAATCTTTTACACCGCAGATGTTAAATATGGACGGATGGGGAACTTACATGAAGGCGCCATATACATTTGGAGATCCGTATACGGGAATCAACCGGATGTATATGAAGATCAAGTCACAGCTGATGCCGTATATTTATACAACAGCTGCTTCTGCATCCAATCTGGATACGGGAAATGATGATACCGGACTTCCGATCGTGCGTGCGATGTTTCTGGAATACCCGGAAGACGCATATGCATACAGCAGAAATATGCAGTACCAGTTTTTGCTTGGAGCAAATGTTTTAGTTGCGCCGGTTTACAAAAATACGGCGGCGGATGCGGAAGGAAATGATGTGAGAAACCATATTTATCTTCCGGATCAGGAGGAAGTTTGGATCGATTATCTGACCGGGGAAAAATATCCGGGCGGACAGGTACTCAATAATTTTGCAGCGCCGCTCTGGAAACTTCCGGTATTTGTGAAAAACGGAACGATTCTTCCGATGTATGAGGCGAACAATACGCCGGATGCCATTGACCGGACAAAGCGGATCATAGAATTCTGGCCGGAGGGGGACAACTCTTATACTACTTATGAAGATGATGGGAAATACATCCAAAATCAGACGGAGGAAGAGGAAGCTTACGGAACGATCGATCATGTTTCCTATGGAAGCCATGTCTCAACGACATATACTTCCCATGTAGAGGAAGGAAAAGCTGTTCTGACAGCAGAATGTTCCGAAGGGACTTATGAAGGTTATGATGCAAAGCGCAGCAGCACATTTATCGTACACTTGTCAAAACGTCCGGAGACAGTATCGGCATGGAACGGAGGAACTGTACTGCATCTGACAGAAGCAAAGGATCTGGAGACATTTGAACAAAGTGAGCCAGAGCAGGGAGAGGCAATCTTCTTCTACGATGAGCATCCGGCAATCCGTACCTATGCTTCCGAAGAAGAGAAAATTTTACGCGCGATGGTAGAAAAGGTTCCGACAGAACCGAAGCTGTATGTAAAACTTGCAGCAGTGGACAGCCAGAAAGAAAAACAGACGGTGGAGATCATCGGATTTGAAAATGCCGTTTACCGGATGGCGGAGAAAGAAAATGTGGCGCTTGCAGTTCCGGAGCTGACAGCAGCAGAGGAGGAGAAAACTTCTACCAGCATCGGACTGTGCTGGACAGAAAGTAAAGGGGCATCGGTATATGAGATGCTTGTGGACGGCAACCTCTATGCGATGGGAGAGGCGCTTTCCTATATTCATGATGATCTGGAATATCATTCTGAGCATACTTATTGTGTCCGTGCAAGAAATGCGGAAGGCTACTCTGCATGGAGTGAAACAATCGTGACAAGTTCTCTTTTGGATCCGTGGAGAAATGAGATTGGCGCACTTGGAACGATCACATGGACCGGAGGAGATGATGCAGGCGCATTGAAATATGCGACAGACCACAGCTTCCGCGGATTATTCTTCTCAGTGGGAGACATTGTCGGTGACAAGACTCCGTTTATCTATGATTTCGGTGCAGCTTATGAACTGGATAAATTTGAATATTATCCGCGCGACAGTTATGGAAGCGGTACGGTAGAGCAGATGAATGTCTACTCCAGTCTGGATGGAAAACATTGGAAACTGGAATGGGATGGTACAAAAGAGGAAGAGTGGACATACAACACAGATCTGGAAGTAGAGGAAAATGCAAAGACAGTTCCGCTTGCCGGTGTCAGCGCACGTTATCTGAAACTTCAGATCATGAAATCACGGCGGAATTACTTTGCTTCCCATGAGCTTCCGGTATACAAAAAGGATGGATCCAAGCCGTTTGCAGTCGGAAGTACGAATAAGAATGAGACGGTTTCCGAGGGGGATTACACAAATATGAAAAACTACCTCGGTACTTCTGTCAAGGATGGTTCCAATTTTGTGGATCAGATCCAGAAACGGAGCGGAGACATTAACATGAATGGTATCTATGATGTCTATGATTATGCATTTACTATGTTCCAACTGGATGGAGGCACAAAGCAGACCGGAGAAGTATCTGGTCAGGCAAGACTCTGTGCAGAGAAAGCCTGTGTCAAAGCAGGTGAAACAGTTACATTTGCGGTACATGTAGAGGATGCGAAAAATGTCAATGCGTTTGGAGCTGTCATCGACTATGATCCTTCTCGTCTGGAATTTGTGTCAGCTGCCGGAACAGAGGCGGCAGGCGAGATGGAAGATCTGACTGTCAACAAGGTATATAATGATGGAACTGCCTATGTCAACCTTGCATTTGCAAACCGCGGGGATAAGCCGATGTATTGTGGAAGTGATACACTTGCAGTGATCACAATGAAGGCGCTGACAGATCTCTGTGTGGCAGAAGAGATGAAGTCTGACAAGATCCTTCTGATCGGTCCGGGATATGATGTGGCAGGCGAAGAGGATGCAGAAGAAGCGAAACAAGACACAGAAGAGCAGAAAGCATCTGAAGAAAAATAGAAATAGAAAAGCGGCGGGAATGTGATATGGCAGAAATGGAACAGAGACAGCGCCGCTTTAGCATAAAAAGGAAATCATAAGCAGCTGCTGGAGGAAGATTCAACTTAAAATCGGCACGAAGTGAAAAAGTAATAAAGCAGAGCTGATCATATATGTATTATATATGAATCGCTCTGCCTTATTTATTATAGAAGCAAAGAAAAGGTATCAAGGGAGAACAGATTAATTTTTTCTTGACAACAGAAAATGTATTTGATAAAGTTACAGTTGATAATATAATGAAAAAAGTTACAATTTGTACAGTTGTCCGTCAGTAATTTTTCGTTGACAGAAGCAAAGACGGATTGCTGTCTATAAAATGGAAAAGATGAAATGAAATAAGGAAAGAGGTGGTTTTATGGGATTTTCGATGGATATCAGCATCCCGGTTCTGACAGTATTTCTGCAGGGCTTATTTAGTTTCTTTTCTCCGTGCGTTCTGCCGTTGATTCCGCTGTATATGGGCTATCTGTCAGGTGGAACTGGTGAGATTGGGGAGGATGGAAAGGTGCATTATAAGAGACGGAAAGTGATGATCCATACCGTGTGTTTTGTGGTGGGAGTCAGCTTTGCGTTTTTCATTCTGGGGCTTGGAGCATCGGCACTTGGAAGCTTTCTCCAGAAAAATCAGATGTTGTTCGCGAGGATCGGTGGAATTCTGGTAATCGCATTCGGGCTGTATCAGCTTGGGGTATTTGGTACGAGCAGACTGCTCGGGAAGGAACGCAGGCTTCCATTTCATCTGGACGTACTTGCAATGTCACCGCTGACTGCGCTTTTGATGGGATTTACATTCAGTTTTGCATGGACGCCGTGTGTGGGTCCTGCGCTGACCAGCGTACTTTTGATGGCGGCATCTGCCGGGACAAAGTGGATGGGCTTTGCATTGATCGGCGTGTATACGCTTGGATTTGTCCTTCCGTTTCTTGCGGTTGGCTTATTCACGACAAGCCTTCTGGAGCTGTTTAAAAAACATATGAGTGTCGTGAAATATACGGTGAAAGTCGGCGGGGTACTGATGGTACTGATGGGACTTCTTATGTTTACCGGAAAGATGAATGCGGTGACCGGATATTTGTCAAAAGTTTCCACGGGAGGAACGGAGGCAGAAAATACAAAAAAAGGGAAAGAGCAGGTGTCTGATCAGCAGAAAAATACCGGGAAGGCTGGCGCTTCTGGAGAGAAAGAAGCAAGTGCCGGGACGGATAACACTTCCGGGAAGCAGGAGCAAAATGCGGGGGAAGAGAAGCGTGAAGAAAAGAACGGCAATGATAAGAGAAAGACAGTCCCTTCCATTGACTTTACGCTGCAGGACCAGTATGGAAATACACATACGCTTTCGGAATATAAAGGAAAGACTGTTTTTTTGAATTTCTGGGCGACCTGGTGCGGACCGTGCCGGAATGAGATGCCGGAGATCCAGAAGCTGTACGAAGAGTACGAGGCGCAGGAGGACAGCGATGTTGTGATACTCGGAATTGCGGCTCCGGACCTCGGAGGAGAAGTATCCGAGGAGGAAATCAAAGCATTTCTGGAGGAGCATGGCTATACATACCCGGTAGTGATGGATAAGACCGGGGAGATCTTCGCAAGTTATGGGATCAGCGCGTTTCCGACGACATTTATGATCGACAGAGACAGCAATGTGTACGGGTATGTCAGTGGACAGTTAAGTGAGGATGTGATGCGAAATATTATTGAGCAGACACAGAACCAGGGGGTGAAGGCAGAATGACAAGTGAATTTGCGATCGCGGTCCATGCGCTTGTGTTTCTGGAACATAAGGGGATCGTGATTTCCAGCGAGGAACTGGCAAAGAATGTGTGCACGAATCCTGCCCGAATCCGAAAGGTGATGGCGAAATTAAAAAGGGCTGACCTGATCCGCACAAAGGAGGGAACCGAGGGGGGATATTTCTTCTTCCGGGATGCCGGGGAGGTGACACTTTCCATGGTGGCAGATGCACTTCAGATTTCCTTCGTATCGACTTCGTGGCGGAGTGGGGATCCGGAGAAAAAGTGCTGCGTGGCGTCGGGGATGGCGGATGTGATGGCAGGGATTTATGCAGACTTAAATATGTGCTGTAAAGAGCTGCTAAAACAGCGGACAATCGCAGATGTGGAGCAGGAACTGTTTCGCTTTGCAAAAGAAAAGGGAACCGTTTTGGAAGAGAAGAATGGAGGAGAAAAAAGATGGGAGAGAAGTTAAAGAAACTGGCGGCATATTATAAACCGTATCAAGGACTGTTTTTCAGTGATATGTTTTTTGCGATTCTGGGAGCTGCGGTCACATTGATCCTGCCGCTGATCGTGCGTTACATTACAAACGAGGTCGTATATTTTCCGGCGGAGGATGTGCTGCATACGATCACATGGATCGGTGTGCTGATGTTTGGCCTTGTGATCCTGGAATTTGGATGTAACTATTTTATCGGATATTATGGACATCTGATGGGCGCAAAGATGGAAG
>CAUWEA010000089.1:0-9934 GCA_963557735.1 uncultured Faecalimonas sp.
GTTGATATCATGATGCCGGTGATGGACGGGATCACGATGACGATGAAACTGCGTGAGAAATATGAATTTCCGGTCATTATGCTGTCGGCAAAATCTGAGGAGGTGGATAAAGTGATGGGACTGAATATCGGCGCCGATGACTATGTCACAAAGCCGTTTACACCGATGGAACTGATGGCAAGGGTAAATTCACAGCTGCGCCGATACAATCGTTTTCAGGAGGCGCTCAGCAAAAAAGAGGAGAAGGAGACGAGCTATGTGATCGGCGGTCTGGAGGTCAATGAAGACCGGGTCGAAGTGCTTGTGGACGGAAGACAAGTCCGGATGACTCCGATTGAATTTAAGATTTTACTGCTTCTGATCAAACATCCGGGCAGAGTTTTTTCCGCAGAGGAAATCTATGAGAGAGTCTGGAATGAAAAAGCGATCAATACGGAGACGATCATGGTGCATATCCGGAATATCCGCGAGAAGATCGAGATCAATCCGAAAGATCCAAAGTATGTAAAGGTGGTGTGGGGAATTGGCTACAAAATGGAAAAACAAATGTAAGATTAAATATATTTTGTGGGTTCTGCTCTGTGTGATCCCGGCGGTGATACTTGTGTCCGCCTATCCACATGTAAGGCAGCAGAGTGAGAAAGAGAGCAAAAAATATTATACAACACAGGAATTCGTGGAATATCTGCTCAATGGAAATCAGGTATTGTACGAAGAGATCCAGGGGGCGAATGTGAAGGATCTGTATCCGCCGGAAAATTCATTTTTGGAAGTGCGGCCGTATCTTCAGTATGAAGTGTTAAATAAAAGTGGAAAGACACTCGCAAAGAATGGGGAGTCTCTGGAAAAACTCCTGGAGAAAAATGACAAGAAAGCATATGACTGGATCGTGAAGATCGAATATGACAGTCTTGGAAATGCCGAAGTGACAGAGTGTCATGGCACATATGCCCAGCAAATGAAGGTCCGTCTGACAAAGGCAATGTACGTGGAGGAATACGATACGGCAGGAGAAAACATCGAAACACCGGAAGAGATGGGAACACCTGCCGGCTGTACCTTTTTGTATGGGATGACAAAAACGCAGGCAAAGGCATATCAGGAGTATGCCGGAAATAATTTTTATGGATTTTATTATGTCAATGGAATGGCAGATATGAGCTGGATGATGGCTCTGATCGTGATCGGCGCTGCAATCCTTCTTCCGTTTGTCAAAGTGCTTCATACCGGAAAAGAAAAATATTTCCAGATGCCGGTGGAGGTCATTGGAATTGCTGCGATTGGTGTGCTGATGTTGTGGGAAGTAGTGAAAATGCTGACGATCAATACGATCAGCAGAGATGTGCAGGGTGAACTGATGCAGTTTGGAGTAAGCGCCGGGAATGCAGAAAGCATTGCGATGGCATGGAATCTGATCGTCTGGATCTTCTGTTTCGGGCTGGTCTACTGGGTGGCAGCAAGTGCCAGGAGTCTGTTTGGAATGCACTGGAAAGAGATCTTAAATGAGAGGGTTCTTCTGCTTCCGTTTTTCAGAAAACATCGCAGCAAACTGGAAAAAGGATACTCTTTTCTGAGAGAAAAAGGCAGAAAGGCAGCAGGAAAGATCGGAAAGTTTTTCCAGATAGATTTAAAAGAGCAGTCAAACAAAGTGATTTTCCGGTTTGTAACGGTACAGTTTGTGCTCATGTCCCTGCTCTGCATGGGATGGTTTTTCGGAATAGCAGGAGTATTGATCTATTCTGTCATTCTGTTTCGGATCCTTTATAAAAGATACGCAAAGATCAGGCAGGATTACCAGAAGATGCTTCAGGCAACCGAGCGGATCGCGGCAGGCAACCTGGATATTTCCATGGAGCAGGATTTTGGGATTTTTGAACCGGTCAGACAACAGCTGCTTCAGATCCAGAGTGGTTTTAAATCTGCAGTGGAAGAAGAAGTGAAGAGTCAGAGGATGAAGACCGAGCTGATCACGAATGTTTCCCATGATCTGAAGACACCGCTGACAGCGATCATCACTTACGTCAATCTGCTGAAAGAAGAAGGCATCACAGAAGAAGAGCGGGAAAATTATATCGATGTGCTGGAACGAAAGTCCATGCGGCTCAAAGTGCTGATCGAGGATCTGTTTGAAGTCAGCAAGGCGACAAGTAAAAATGTGAAACTGGAGCTGGCAAATGTGGATATCATTTCACTGTTAAAGCAGGTGCGGTCAGAACTTGGCGGACAGATCGAGAAATCCGGACTAGATTTTAGGTGGAAGCTTCCTGAGGAAAAAGTATATCTGACTTTGGATGGACAGAAGACGTACCGGGTATTTGAAAATCTGCTTGTCAATATTTTAAAATACGCACTGCAGGGAACGAGAGTGTACATCGATGTGGAAGATGTAGATGACATTGTTACCGTTACGATGAAAAACATTTCCAGAGGCGAGCTGAACTTTGACCCGGGTGAGATCACAGAGCGGTTTGTACGCGGGGATGTGTCAAGAAATACCGAAGGCTCCGGGCTTGGACTCGCGATCGTCAAAAGCTTTGTGGAACTTCAGAGAGGAAAGCTTTCGATCGAAGTCAACGGAGATCTGTTTGTTGCGCGTATCCAGTGGAACCGAAAGGATATGGAATCTGTCGTTTAGAGGACAATTCTGGCAGGGAGGATGTCCTTATCTGATTTTAATTTTGCAATCTTCTTTTTAGAATCATTTTAATTCCGGACATGATAATCTGTGATCATCGCAAGGAGGGAATGATTATGAAACAGATGATCAGTCAGGTAACAACAATCGAAAAGAAATGGAAAGAAGGATTGGAACATTTTTCAGATAAATATCCGGTCGCAGCATGTATGCTGGCTTTTTTAGGAGCGCCGGCATTCCTTGTCGGAGCGCTGACCGTATTTACGACAGCGGTTATGTTTCCGGTCAGTATGATTTTTGGATGGATGTAGATTTGGACAGAAATGTGCATGAAATAAAATAGAGAGCATAAATGCGACAGCAGAAGCAGTTCAGAGACGAGGTTAAGATGACCTCAAACTGAACTGCTTTTTTGTGTGGCGGGATAGAAATTTTTGGCGGAGAGTGTTTTTTCCATCTCAGAAAAGTAGGGACTGGCAGGAAATTTATAAGATTTTAACACAAAAATCATGATTTATAACACCGGCTTAATTTTTGTTGTGCTAACTTGTTGTGTAAACAAATGGAGAAAGAAGGAATGAAAAATGCTGGCAGATATTTTTATGATTTTATTGTTGTTTATCTGTTTCGGAAGTATGAAATTGCTGACAGACTGGTGTGAAAAGCAGGTCGGGATGGCAGAAGGAAGAAAACAAGAAGAATACTATCATGTGGAGGAAAAATAAATGTTGCAGATAATTATCACACTGGCGATTTATATGGCACTGGTGATCCCGGCAGGAACTTATATGTATCACATTGCAACGAACCGGAGAACCTTTGCAGATCCGGTATTTGACAGAGTAGACCGGGTCATTTATAAAGCGTGCGGCATCAAAGGCGAAGGAATGACATGGAAACAGTATGCATTAAGCCTTTTGATGACAAACGGACTTATGGTCTTTGCAGGATATCTGATCCTGAGGCTGCAGGGAATCTTAATGGCAAATCCAAATCAGATGGAGGCGATGGAACCGACATTGTCGTTTAATACGATCATCAGTTTTATGACGAACACAAATCTTCAGCACTATGCCGGAGAATCGGGGCTTTCTTATTTAAGCCAGATGCTTGTGATCACGTTTATGATGTTTACTTCAGCGGCAACCGGATATGCGGCATGCATGGCATTCTGCCGTGGAATTACCGGAAATCGAAAAGATGTCGGAAACTTCTATGAAGATGTGATCCGCATCACAACAAGAATTTTGATCCCGTTTTCCATCGTGATCGGAGTCCTTTTGATCTGGCAGGGAGTTCCGCAGACACTTGCAGGAAATGTGACCGTGGAAACGATCGAAGGAAGACTTCAGGATATCGCAATGGGACCTGTGGCAGCGCTTGAAAGCATCAAGCATCTCGGAACGAACGGAGGAGGTTTCTTCGGAGCAAACTCCTCCACACCATTTGAGAATCCGACGATTCTTTCCAATCTTATCGAGTTATATTCTATGATGCTTCTGCCTGGAGCATGCGTCATTACATTCGGGAAAATGGCGGCAGAGAGAAAGAAAGCGAAAGCGGCAGCAAAAGTAGACAGCAGGAAGTTGTTAAAGAAAAACAGAACAATTTTCGGCCCGCAGGGAAGAACGATCTTTGCAGCAATGTCGGTTCTGTTTTTCGTAGGACTGACGGTATGCTATTTCGCAGAGAAAGTAGGCAATCCGGTGCTTGTAGAGGCAGGGATCGATCAGACCGTCGGAAATATGGAAGGAAAAGAAGTCCGTTTTGGGGTTGCACAGTCGGCGCTCTTTACAACGACAACCACTTCATTTACGACCGGTACAGTCAACAATATGCATGATGCACTGACTCCGCTTGGAGGCATGATCCCGATGCTTCATATGATGTTAAACTGTGTGTTTGGAGGAAAAGGTGTCGGGCTGATGAATATGATCATGTATGTGATCCTTGCAGTATTCCTGTGCGGTCTGATGATCGGACGTACACCGGAATATCTGAATAAGAAAATCGAAGGAAAAGAGATGAAACTGGCAGCGATCGTACTGATCATTCACCCGCTTCTGATACTTGGTTTCTCTGCACTTGCAGTGATGACCGGCGCAGGGCAGGAAGGAATCACCAATCCGGGATTTCATGGACTGTCGCAGGTATTGTATGAGTACGCTTCTTCCGCAGCTAACAATGGCTCCGGTTTTGAGGGGCTGGCAGACAATACGTTTTTCTGGAATATCACAACCGGACTTGCAATGTTCTTTGGAAGATATATTGCGATGATCGCACAGCTTGCGATCGCTGGCAGCCTGCTTGCGAAGAAGAAAGTGAACGAAACGGTCGGTACACTTCGCACAGACAATGTGTTGTTCGTATTTATTCTTGTATTTGTTGTATATATTTTTGCAGCACTTACATTTTTCCCGGCGCTGGCACTTGGGCCGATCGCGGAACATCTTGTGCTGTGGATGCCGTAACATGGTGAAAGGATCTTGACGAAAATGGAAGAACAAAATAAAAAGACAAAATTTATTACAAAAGATATTATGAAATCTGCTGTGACCGGATCGTTTCAGAAATTAGATCCGAGATATATGGTAAAAAATCCGGTCATGTTTGTTGTAGAGCTTGGATGTTTTATCACGCTGGTGCTGACAGTTTTCCCGACCATCTTTGGAGATGCGGCAAATTTAAGAGTCTATAACGGAATTGTTACAGTGATTTTATTTGTCACAATCTTGTTTGCAAACTTTGCAGAGTCTGTTGCCGAAGGAAGGGGAAAAGCGCAGGCAGAAACATTGAAAAAGACAAAGAAAGATACGACCGCCGTTCTTTTGATGAAAGACGGAAGTGAGAAGAAGATCAGCGCGTCTGAGCTGAAAAAAGGAGATATTGTCATTGTCAGAACAAATGAGATGATCCCGGGAGATGGAGAAGTCATAGAAGGTATCGCTTCCGTAGATGAATCTGCGATCACCGGGGAATCTGCCCCGGTGACAAGAGAGGCGGGCGGAGATTTCTCTTCTGTAACGGGAGGAACAACGGTAGTCAGTGACTGGCTGAAAGTAAGGATCACCTCGGATCCGGGACATTCTTTTCTAGATAAAATGATCTCACTTGTAGAAGGCGCTTCCAGAAAGAAAACACCAAATGAAATTGCACTGAACATCCTGCTGATCAGTTTGACGGTGATTTTCCTGATCGTTGTAGTGACACTGTACTGTTTTGCCGATTATTCCGGTGTGGAGATTCCGGCTGCAACATTGATCGCCTTACTGGTATGCCTGATCCCGACTACGATCAGTGGTCTGCTTTCCGCGATTGGAATTGCAGGGATGGATCGTGTGACGAGATATAATGTCATCGCACTTTCCGGAAAAGCCGTGGAGGCCTGCGGGGATGTAGATACGATGATTCTTGATAAGACGGGAACCATCACATATGGGAACAGACTTGCAGCAGATTTTATGCCGGTGGAAGGTGTGAAAAAGGAGGACCTGATCGATTATGCAGTGATGACCTCCTTAAGTGATGCGACACCGGAAGGAAAATCTGTCGTAGAGCTTGGAAAAACAATGGGAACAAAGATCGAAGAGTCTGCAGCAAAACAGCTGGAATTTGTAGAGTTTACCGCACAGTCGAAAATGAGCGGGGTCAATCTGCCGGATGGAACACAGATCCGAAAAGGTGCCTTTGATGCGATCCAGAAATATGTAGTGGCAAAAGGAGGGACGATTCCTTCTGACCTTGAAAAAATTGTGACAGATATTTCAAGTCTTGGAGGAACTCCGCTTGTTGTCTGTGTGGAAAATGTGATCTACGGTGTGATTTATCTGAAAGATACGGTAAAGCCGGGGCTTGTAGAACGGTTTCAGCGACTGAGAGAAATCGGGATCAAGACAATTATGTGTACCGGAGATAACCCGCTGACAGCAGCAACGATCGCGAAGGAAGCTGGCGTGGACGGATTTATCGCAGAATGTAAGCCGGAAGATAAAATCGATGAGATTAAAAAAGAGCAGGCAGAAGGAAAAATCGTTGCGATGACCGGAGACGGAACAAACGATGCCCCGGCGCTTGCGCAGGCAGATGTGGGCCTGGCGATGAACAGCGGAACATCCGCAGCGAAAGAAGCTGCCAACATGGTCGATCTGGATTCCGACCCGACGAAGATTCTGGAAGTCGTAGAGATCGGAAAGCAGCTTTTGATCACGAGAGGTTCGCTAACTACCTTCAGCATCGCCAACGATGCGGCGAAATATTTTGCGATCATTCCGGCAATGTTTACGCTGGTCATCCCACAGATGCAGGTATTAAATATAATGAAACTGTCTACACCGTTCAGCGCGATCCTTTCCGCTCTGATCTTCAATGCGATCATCATTCCGTGTCTGATCCCGATCGCAATGAAAGGAGTCAGATACAAACCGATGCGTTCTGAGAAAATGCTCTTAAAGAATATGGGGATCTATGGGCTTGGAGGAATTATCGTCCCATTTATCGGAATCAAACTGATCGATATGATCGTGACACCTCTGCTCGCGCTTTTAGGACTATAAAGACAGAAAAAGGAGAGAGAAAGATGAAGAACTTTACATCTTATTTAAAAAAAGCATTGGTCGTGACACTGGTACTGATCGTGCTCTGCGGAGTCGTCTATCCGCTTGTGCTGACGGGAGCAGGACAGCTACTCTTTAAAAAGCAGGCAAATGGGAGTATGATCGAGGTAAATGGAAAGAAAGTCGGTTCAGAACTGATCGGTCAGGAATTTGAAGGCGAACAGTATTTCCAGGGAAGAATTTCCTCCGTAAACTACAATGTATACACAGAGGAGGAAAAGGAAGACGGCGCTTATGGGGGCGTTGCTTCCGGATCTTACAATTATGGAAATACAAATAAAGAATTGGAAACACGTGTCGAAGAAGATGTGCAGGCATTTAAAGAAAAATATAAAGCTGCGACCGGAGAGGTATTTGAAGGAGAAATCCCGGCAGACCTTCTGACGGCATCCGGTTCTGGCTTAGATCCGCATATCAGTCCGGAATCAGCAGCAGTGCAGATTCCGGTCGTCGCTGCAAACAGTGGTATTTCTGAGGAGGAAGTGGAGCAGATCGTAGAAGCGCATACGGAACAGAAACTCTTTGGAATTTTCGGAGAAGAGAACGTAAATGTTCTGGAATGTAACCTTGAGATCGCAAAAAAGATGGGAGTCACATTTGATGAACAATAATGAAGCAGGACAGATGTGTATATTTTTAGGCTATGCGGCGGGGGTCGGGAAGACCTATGCGATGCTGGAAGCAGCGCATGATCTTCAAAAGAGAGGCGTGGACGTCGTGGCAGGTTATATTGAACCGCATGAGCGTGCGGAAACAAAAAGAAAGGAAGAGGGGCTGGAGAAGATTCCACCCCTTCTTGTCGACTATAAGGGGATCCAGTTAAGGGAGCTGGATCTGAATGCGGTTCTGGAACGAAAGCCGGAACTTGTTCTGATCGATGAGCTGGCGCATACGAACGCGGCGGGGATGCGGCATCAGAAGCGGTATGAAGATATTGAAGAAATCTTAAATGCGGGGATCGATGTGTATACAACGGTCAATATCCAGCATCTGGAGAGTCTGAATGATATTGTCGGAAAGATTTCCGGAATCCATGTCAGAGAGCGGATCCCTGATTTTATCTTTGACCGGGCAAGTCAGATCAAGCTGATCGACATTGAGCCGGATGTGCTGATCCAGCGCCTGAAAGATGGGAAAATCTATAAATCGATGCAGGCAGAGCGGGCGCTTCATAATTTTTTCGCAAAGGAAAAGCTGATCGCGCTCAGGGAGATCACGCTCCGGCGGACCGCGGACAAAGTGAACTGGGAAGCGGTCAAAGAGCAGCGGGCGGCAGCGGGGTATGAAAAAAAGGAAACGTATCAGGGAGAACATATTTTGGTATGTATTTCACCGGCGCCGGGCTGTGAGAAGGTGATCCGGAGTGCATCGCGGCTTGCCTGTGCATTTCAGGGAAAATTCACTGCACTGTATGTGGAGACGCCGTTTCTCCAGAATGCAGATGAGCGTGTGAAAAAAAGCAGAGATGAAAATATCCGTCTGGCAAGGCTGCTCGGTGCAAAGATCGTGACCGTATTTGGGGAAGATATCGCATTTCAGATCGCAGAGTATGCAAGGATCAGCGGCGTGTCTAAAATCGTGATCGGAAAGACCAGCCACCGCTCCGTGCTTGGACAGAAGAAGAGAAACCTGACAGACCAGATCGACAGTTACACCGAAGACGTGGATATTTATATTATCCCGGATAGACAGAGCAGCAAGACCAGGTGGCACGAAGAATTTAAAAAGAAGCAGTTTTTTGACTCCAAGAAGGTGGAAAGCTTTGGGACAGAGATCGGAAAAGGGATACTGGCGCTGGCACTGCCGACTGCGGCAGGGCTTGGGATGCAGTATCTCGGATTTTTGAATGCCGATATTATTATGGTTTATCTTCTTGGCGTGCTGGTTCTCTCTTTGTATACAAGGCGGTGGTTTATCCCGGCGGCAATCTCTCTGATCAGCGTGTTAGTTTTCGATTTTTTGTTTGTGGATCCTTTATACAGTCTGGAAATTTATAAAAAAGGATATGGGATCACATTCCTCTTTATGTTAATTTTCTCGCTGAGCATCTCGGCAATTATTTCCAATGCGAGAAGACAGGCAAGAGAGAGTGCCAAAATGATCTATCGAACAGAACTGTTGCTTGACAACAGCAGGAGGATGCGCCGGGTGGATAATATAAAAGAGATATTAAAAGAGTTAAGTGGACAAGTGCTGAAGCTGATGAATCTTCCGGTTGTATTTTTCCTCAACAAGGATGGAAAAGCCGCGGGGCCATGGGTATTTCCAAAAGAAGGGGAAACCCGGGAAGAACTGCGGAGCATGATCGACAGTCAGGAACACGCGGTTGCAGACTGGGTGATCGCAAATAAAAAGCGGGCAGGATGCTGTACGCATACGCTTCCGGGTGCGAAGGCAATGTATCTTCCGATCAAGACAAGCGATGAGATCTACGGAGTGATGGGGATCATCCTGGAAGAGAAGCGGCAGATCCCGGCATTTGAATATGGGCTTCTGACTGCGATGTTAAATGAGGCGGCTCTGGTATTTGCGAGAATTGATCTGGTCAGCGGGCGAAAAGACGGAAGGGAAATGGCAAAAGAAAAAGAGTAGCGGAACAGAAATAAGAAAAAGTGGAAAAAAGGATGAAAAATCGTAAAAATAGTATTAAAATCTTTATACGATTTTAATACCGGGGTATCTTTTT
>CAUWEA010000090.1:0-9930 GCA_963557735.1 uncultured Faecalimonas sp.
TTTGCTGGAAGAAGCAGGGATCCGGGATCAGGTAAAAGTTATGGTAGGCGGAGGACCCGTTTCACAGAAATTTGCGGAAAAGATCGGGGCAGACGGCTATTCACAGAATGCGGTTGAGGCAGTACGCCTTGCAAAAAAATTACTTCAGATTGCGTAAAAGAGAGGGGAAATATTATGTACACACCAAAAGAACGGCTTCTCGCGATCTTGCACGGGGAAAAGGCAGACCGGCCGCCATGTATCTGTCCGGGAGGCATGATGAACATGGTCACATCGGAACTGATGCAGACAGTCTCTGTCTATCTCCCGGAGGCACATACCGATGCAAAAAAGATGGCGAAACTGGCGCAGGCGGTTTATGATGAAAAATGTTTTGAAAATTATGGAGTACCGTTTTGTATGACGATCGAGGCGGAAGAGATGGGAGCAATCGTAGATCTTGGATCTGATATCTATGAGCCCCATGTAATTCAGTATGCCATTGATTCTGTGACAGATTTTCAAAAATTACATCCGATCGACCTGACGAAGGGGCGGGCACAGGTTGTTCTGGAAGCAATCCGTATTTTAAAATCGGAAACAAAGAATGTTCCGATCGTTGGAAATCTTACAGGTCCGATCAGCACGGCGACTTCTGTGCTGGAGCCGGTAGTTTTCTATAAACAGCTTCGAAAGAAAAATACAGAAGCTCACGCGTACATGCAGTTTATTACAGAACAGCTGATTCAGTTTGGACTGGCACAGATTGAAGCCGGCGCAGATCTGATCGCGATATCAGATCCAAGTGGAACCGGGGAAATACTGGGGCCGAAACTTTTTGAAGAGTTTGCTGTCACATACATCAATCAGCTTGTCGATACATTGCGTAAGGCAGGCGCGGATACAATCGTGCATATTTGTGGACAGATGAGCCCGGTTTATCCACAAGTCAGCAAAATACACAGCCATGCGCTCAGTTTTGACTCTGTCGTGTCGATGCGGGAGGCAAAGGAGCGGCTTGACGGGCGTGTACTGATGGGAAATGTAAGTACTTATGCATTAGAATTTGGAGATCCTTCCAAAGTAAGACAGCTGACAGAAGGATGCGTCAGACAAGGTGTGGATATTCTTTCACCTGCATGCGGACTTGGAATGAAGTCTCCGCTGAAAAATGTCCGGACAATTTTGAAAAGTCTGACGAAGGAGGAAGATGCATGTCTTTGATCACAATCCAAATCAAGAAAGGAACCGCTGCTGAAAAGATCTGTTGTCGTGCGGGAGAAAATCTTCTAAAAGTATTATCAGAGCATCATATTTTTATTGAAAATCCATGCAATGGAAAGGGAATCTGCGGAAAATGCAAAATCCGTATTATTTCAGGGAGATGCAGTGAAATTTCACAGGCAGAACGCAGATTTCTTCGTGAAGAAGAGATCCGTCTGGGAATTCGTCTTGCCTGCCTGACAGAAGCAGAAGGAGATATGGAGATAGAACTGCCTGAAAAGGAAAGAACACATCAGGTGCTGACCTCTGGATATCTGCCTGCATTTGAAAAAGATTTCCAAAGAGACGGGTATGGGATTGCGGTAGATATCGGAACAACGACAGTTGCGATGGCGTTAGTAGATCTTACTTCCGGTGAAGAGCTTGCGCAGGCGTCCGCTGTCAACGCCCAGAAGCAATATGGACTGGATGTATTGACCCGGATCACTTATGAATATGAACATCCGGAAGACGGGATCCAGGAACTTCAGAGAGCGATTGTCTCATCATTAAACGAAATGACAGAGAATATGTGCCAAACGGCGGGGATTGAGAAAGAGAAACTTGTTGAGATCGTCGTTGCCGCAAATTGTACAATGACACATATGCTTTTAGGGATTGATGCGAGAAGTATTGGGAAATCCCCGTATAAACCGGTGTTTACAGAGGCAAAGTCTGTTCGGGCAAAAGAGATTGGGATTATCGCCGGAGAAAATACAATGCTCTACTGCCTACCGCATGTGTCTTCCTACATCGGGGCAGATATTGTTGCGGGGGCATATGTCTGTGATCTGCAGTCACGCAAAAACAACGTACTGTTTGTTGATATTGGAACAAATGGAGAAATCGTGCTTTCAAAAGCAGGAAAATTATTCTGCTGTTCCTGCGCGGCAGGACCTGCACTGGAAGGGATGAATATTAGTTCCGGTATGCGTGCAGGAGAAGGCGCCGTGGAAGACATTTCTATCTCTGAGAATGGGATTCAGCTAACTGTGATCGGAGATACCGTTCCGGAAGGACTCTGCGGCAGTGGAATCCTGGCAGCGGTCAGGGAACTTTTACGAATCAAAGTGATTAAAAAAACGGGGGTATTTATTAAAAAAGATACTCTCTTAGACAATGATTTCCGTTATCCATATCTTCGCATGAATGGAAAGAAGCGTGAACTTCTTCTGCATGATGCTCCTGAGATTTTTGTGACGCAGAATGATATTCGTCAGGTACAGCTTGCCAAAGGAGCTATTTTATCCGGTTTTCAGGCACTTTTAAAGAAAGCAGGACTGACGATCGAAGAGTTAGATGAGGTGCTGATCGCCGGGCAATTCGGAGCGCATCTTCCCGCAGACTCACTGATCGGAATTGGAATCCTTCCCGAAGAAGTAAAAGAGAAGCTGACTTATGTAGGAAACTCTTCAAAAACCGGAGCATACATGGCGCTTTTGTCAAAAAGTGTACGGTGTGCGATGGATCAGCTTTCTTCAAACATGGAATATATGGAACTTGCAGAAACAGAAAACTATGAACGTATTTTTGCAGAAAGTATGCTGTTCCCGGAAGTAGAGTAACAGAAAGGGGAATCTATGAAAAAGAATATTGTAATCCATCCGGCAGATCAGATGACGCCGTATGAACGCAGACAGGCTGTGGAAGAGGGAAGAGAAACAGACCGGGTTTTATGTGTCCCATTTATGAGCGAATTAAAATGCAGAGTTTCTGGTATCTCTGTATGGGATTTCTGGCATGATGCCGAAAAAATGGCTGAGACAGAAATTCTGGTCTTTAACCGGTTCGGTCATGACCGAATGACGATCGGCCCAAATTCCAGAGGAATCACAGAAGCACTTGGCGGCGAAAGTATTTACCCGGAAAATGGAGTCCCGTATATGGAAGAAATTTTTCTGGAAGATCATCGGAGACTGGAAATATTGGAGCCAGCATCCACATCTCATCCACGGCTTCAGACATTTTTCCATGCGGCAGAACTTTTAAACAGTGTCGCCTCCGGACTTGTACCGATGGAAGCAAGTATCGGAGGACCGTTTACGATCTCCTCGAACCTCCGTGGAGTAGAAAACCTGCTTCGGGACTGCCGCAAAGCTTCAGAATTTGTACACCGTCTGATGCGCCTGGTAACGGATACACAGAAAAATTGTATCGATGCACTTGCAAAATATCAAATCGGAATTGCGATGGCAGATCCCGTTGCAAATCCGGCGCTGATCGGGCCTAAATTTTATGAAACATTTGTATATCCATATACAAAAGAACTGACCGATTATGCATACGAAAAAACAGGGCAGAAAGTTTCTCTTCATATGTGCGGAAAAACATATCGTATCTGGGACTATTTAAAAACTTATCAGCTTAATGAATTAAGCCTTGACAATATTGTTGATCTGGGAAGGGCGGCAGAAGAGCTTGGAGCATTTATTCCGATTGCAGGGAACGTCGATCCCGTAGATATTGTAATGAACGGAACAAAAGAAGAAATTACCAACGCTGTTCATTCCTGCATCGCATCCGGAAGGAAGAGTAAGAAAGGTTATACACTTGCAACCGGATGTGACCTTCCACACACAACGGCATTTCAGAATATCGACTGGTTTATGGAGGCAGCCCGCACCTTTTCATATGAAGTTTCTTAGGAGGATAAGCGGGGATTTTCGGTTCTTCAATTACCGAGTAATTCACAGAATATGAAAATCTGTAAAGTTGATACGGAATGGTAAGATTGTCTTATCATTCCGTTATTTTATGTGGATTCCTCTTTATTCTTCCCGCAATTTTACTGCAGAAGCCGCCTGCCTGCGCCTGCTTTCATCTATCGCAGCATAATGCTTTTTCGTTGTATTTACATCTTTATGTCCGAGTACATCAGCAACAAGGTAAATATCACCGGTTTCTTTATAGAGCGAAGTTCCGTATGTACTTCTTAGTTTGTGAGGTGTGATCTTTTTGTTTGGTGTGACCTGCTTCGCGTATTTTTTTACCATATTTTCCACAGCCTGCACCCCGATCCGTTTTCTCTGTGTAGATAAAAACAGCGCATTTTCATGGTCGGGCAGTGGAGTGATGTTTTTTCTTGAAAGTTCAAGATAATCACGTAGTGCTTTTTCTACCTCTTTTCCAAAATAGACAACCATTTCATTTCCGCCTTTTCTGGTGACTTTTATCCCGTTATTCTTAAAATCAACGTCATGAATATCCAACCCCACACATTCAGAGACACGGATTCCGGTGCCAAGCAGAAGAGTAATGATCGCGAGATCGCGGTATTTTGTTTTTTCATAGTAGACTTTTTTCTGCCCGGTCAGCGTATTTCCACATGTTTCAATATAGTCCAGGAGAATCGCGACTTCATCTGTATCCAGACGTATGATCGCTTTTTCGTGAAGTTTAGGCATATCCACGAGAAGCGTTGGATTTTTTTCAATGGCCTGACGCTTGAAGAAATATCCGTAAAAACTTCTAAGTGCAGACATTTTTCTTGCAAGCCCTTGTTCGCTGTTCGTAATCTGTTTATTGTCAGAAGATTCATATACTTTCAGATATTCTAAATATTCTTCAATATCGACAGAGCTTAACTGATCAAGATCCTGCAGCGTAAATTGTGTTGTAGAGCGATCGTGATATAATGGATTGCATTCTATTAAAAAGTAAAAAAATGTGCGGATGTCATAAGCGTAAGAAATTCTTGTCTTTGCAGAAGTTGTCGGCTCCATTGCACGGAAATAATCTTTTGCGAAGGCAGGAAGTGTTGTCAGAATTTCCCGCAGACGCAGCGTGTCATCGATAAAGGTTTGTTCATGATAAGTTTTTATATCCTTTGCCATAGGAAAGTACCTCCTTGAATTTGGCTGATCTAACTTCATAAGATTCGCCGGATTTCTTCATAATTATAGCATAAGCAGTCTTTTTAGTCTATATCTTTTGGAAAAATCGGTATTTGTCGTATAGATATACTTCTGTTTTTAAATGCAGTTTTTTCGCTTTTTATAACGAAAAACTGCCTATTTGGATCTATAAAATGGATGACATCTTTATGCCGTTACTCTCGTATGCCATTTGGTTCTTTTTTTATTTTTCAAAATTATAGTTTAGGAAAGCTTACCTGCCTTTCCCCATAAGTTTCTCTACGGGTGCGTATCTTTAAGATTCTGGCACAGAGTCATAATAAATGATTAATAGATAATCACCTGCACTTAATTCATTCATCCAGATTCCATTTAATTCCTTTACCTCTCTGATATATGCCGCAATGGTTTTCTTATCAGAATTCTTCGCATATGTTTTTGCAATGCTTCGCAAAGTATCTTGTTCTTGAATCTGGATGCTTTTATAATATTTTCCGATCACAGGCTCTTCAGCAGCATTCCCATGGGCATTTGTAAACAGAATACTGCAGGCTGTTGTGATATATATTGCTGCAAAGATCGCCAAAAAAGAAACGATACCTTTTCTTTTCAGCGCTCTCCTTTTTCTGATCTGAACTGCATAGGCTCTGTGTTTACTCATCTGATTCTCCTCCGTTGCTTTTAAAATACTATACTTCTCTTCTGTCTGCCAGAACAAATGTTGCGAACATCTGTTCTTTTTAGATTATATAATACGAACAGATGTTTGTCAATGAGGAGAACGTATTTTCTAAACATTTGTTTGCTTTTTTCTGTTCTGTATGATAAAATAATTTCAGAATACAAAAGGGAGGATCTTTTATGCCATTAGGAAAGATCAGTAAAAAACAGGAAGAAATCTTGGAGTATATTAAATCAGAATTATTATTGAAAGGATATCCGCCGGCTGTGCGTGAGATTTGTGAAGCAGTAAATTTAAAATCTACTTCTTCTGTCCACTCACACCTCGAGACTTTAGAAAAAAATGGCTATATTCGTCGCGATCCGACCAAGCCGCGTGCCATCGAGATTATGGATGACACATTTAATCTGGCAAGGCGGGAGGTTGTTAATGTGCCAGTGATCGGTCGTGTTGCAGCCGGAGAACCGATCTTTGCAGAAGAAAATATCGAGAATTATTTTCCGGTTCCAATGGAATTTATGCCAAATGAGAAGACGTTTCTGCTCTCTGTCAGGGGCGAAAGTATGATCAATGCCGGAATTTTAGATGGTGATTATGTGCTTGTCAAACAGCAGCTAACAGCAGAGAACGGGGATATGGTTGTTGCCCTTGTCGGAGATGGAGCAACGGTAAAAAGATTCTTTAAAGAGGAAGGTGTTTACCGCCTTCAGCCGGAAAATGATTTTATGGATCCAATTATTGTGGAAAGTGTAGAAATTCTCGGAAAAGTGATCGGTGTATTTCGGTTTATGAAGTAAGTCTTTAAAAAACAATCCAGATAAAATTTAAAAACATTTCTCTAAAACTATGTAGCGGGGAAGAATACATATTATATTATACTGCTATTCTTCCCCGCTTTTCAGATTCTGATATTTCCCATTCAGCTATTATATTGATAAAGGATCCCGTAAAAAGTTCTATTTTTCTAAACGTCACTGTGTAATGGAAAGGTAATTTCAATTTCAAAAAGCGTTCCTTTTTTCTCCGCCTGGATTCCGCCTCCCATTTTTAATACAAATTCCCGTGCAATCGCCAGACCAAGTCCCGTAGAATTTTTGCTGCGCGCTTCATCTGCTTTATAGAAGCGTTCAAAGATCCTCTCTGTATCGATCATACAATTTTCAGGGACAGAGTTCTGGATCATAAAATGTGCCATGCCCTCTTTTTTCTCCAACTGAATAAAAAGTTCCTTTCCACCATGATCGAAAGCATTTTTCAACAGATTCTGGATAATTCTTTGAAGAGCCGGTGGATTCCCGAGAATCCAGAGGGAATCGTCTGTAAGCTGAAGCTTCGGAGAGATTCCCTGCTGCATCCATGTATCGTAATAAGAAAGTATCACATCTTTTACAATTCTGTTCCATTGTACCGGCTCCAGATGCAGTGTATATTCCTCATTTTGCAGCTTTGTGTAGGTAAATAACTCCTCAAGCATCCCTTTCAGGTTATCAATTCTTTCCTGGATGACAGACAGATACCGTTTTCGATCCTCTTCTTTTTCACTTACTTCCAGCAGCTGAAAATAACCATCAAGCGATGTGAGCGGTGTGCGGATATCATGAGACAAGTTTGTGTAAGTGTCTGAGATTTCTTTTTCCTTCTTTCGATAAGCTTTTTTCTCTTCTTTCTGGATATACAGAAAATCATTCAGATCCTTTGTAAGTACGGAAAGGTTTCCTTTCGTGAAGTCTGTTGTGATCATCATATTGCTGTCATGCTCTTTCAGGAAGCGAAGCTGGCGGCAGATATCATCGATCTGCCGCTCGTATTTCCAAAGCATATAAGAAAGAAAAAGTATGACTGACACTAAAATTCCAATTATGATTCGCATATGAATAACTCCTCTGTATACTCAATAAAATCACGGAAGTTCTTCTCTCAGATGTCTCTTCTGGAAAATATCGTACTTGCGATCCAGACAGAAAGCACTAGAAAAACAAATGTGACCATCATTGCCTGCATGGCAGTCTGATGCGTAATCTGCATTCCGATCCGGGAAATATTTCCAAGTACTGTATATTCTCTTGTATGATAAGAAGAAATTCCAAGCTTGTTTACAAGTTTATCGATAAATCCGTAAAAAACAATCTGCATATTGATGCAAAAACCGATTGAAAGTGCAGTTGCCAATATATTATTTTTCAAGACCAGCGCAAGCATCATGATAAAGAGCATAAAAGCATAATGCAAAAGTGTCTGGATTCCGATATAGGCTAAAAATTCTCCCCACGCGCCCCACTCGATATAACCGAAAAATAACTGATTGCATACGGCATGGATCACCACAAGAAACAACATACTTCCGGCACAATATACGAATAAGCTGATTGCTTTTGCATAGATCAGGAATCTCCGGTTTTTCAGCTGACCTGCAATATTTTTTATATATCCGCTTGTAATATCTGCTGTTGTATAAATTACAGTAAAGCAGGCAAATACAAGAGCGATCAGCTTTGATTTGACGTTTGCAAAAAATAAATCATAAACTGTCACACGGGCATCCGGATCTGTAGGAATGGATACCGCGATCGCAATCTGATCCGTTTCTGCATTGCTTAGAAAAAGTTCATGCAATGCCTGGCGTTCCTCAAAAGTAGTGTGATTCCATTCCTGTGCAGACATACTTGTGGAAAAAAATATGGTAAAGATCAGGCAGATGGATGCGATATAAAAACTTTTCGATTGGAACATTCGGTAAAATTCCATGCGGATTACATTAAACATGTGTTTCACCTCCAGTCAGATTCAGAAAATAGCTCTCCAGTTCCTGGCTTTGGATGCTGATACTTTTGATGAGGATTCCATGTTTTGCAAGTTCCATATTAATGTTGCCGCTCTCTTCCAGCCGCTCGTAAATATGGATCCGTCTTTCATCGACTACTTCATAGTCTGTAAAATGCATTTGATCCAGAACCGGAATTGCCTTTCGTGGTTCCTCCAGAATCAGTTCGATACGTTCACTGCATCGTTGTAACAATTCTTCTTTCGTCAGTTCCTGAAGCAGTGTCCCATGGTGAATGATCCCATAATGCGTAGCGAGTTTTTCGAGTTCTTCCAAAATATGGCTGGAGATCAAAATGGTGATCTGCTGTTCTTCGTTCAGTCTCAGAAGTGTATCACGGATATCTGCAATCCCCTGGGGATCAAGGCCGTTGATCGGTTCATCCAGTATGAGAAGATCTGGCTCTCCAATTAATGCAAGCGCTATTCCAAGCCGTTGTTTCATCCCAAGTGAAAAGTTTTTCACTCTCTTCTTACCAGTATCATAAAGACCAGTGATATGCAAAATTTGATCGAGATAGCGGGAATCATCTATCCCAAATAATTTACATTTGATCCGGAGATTTTCTGTGGCTGTCATATTCCCGTAAAGTCCCGGTTCTTCGATCAGACATCCGATCCGTGAACGGACATATTTCAGTTCTTGTCCCCGGTATCCAAACAGTTCAATCTCTCCGGATGTCGGAGATGCCAGACCACTGATCATTTTTAAGAAGGTTGTTTTTCCAGCTCCATTTCTCCCGATAAATCCATAAATAGCTCCCTTTTTTAAATGAAGGTTGACATGGTCGACAGCTTTCATATGCCCGTACTGCTTTGTCAGACCATACGTTTTTAATAAGTATTCATTCATTTTCTACTGACTCCTTTCTTTATTCTGAGATAAGGATAGAAAAGAATTTCTAATCAATCGCAAATGAATCGTAAAAAAAGAGTAAAGGTTATGGATGCAGACGAAAACCGATTCCCCAAATGGTATCAATATATTCCTCTTCTGTGACTTGTTTGATCTTTTTGCGGATATTGCTGATATGCACGTCCAAAGTCTTCGTCTCTCCCATATAAGGTTCTTTCCATGCATATTCAAAAAGTTCTTCTTTGCTGAATACTTTCTTCGGATAACGCACAAGGAGCTCTAAAATGGCAAATTCCTGCCTTGTGATTTTAGGAAGCGTCTTCCCTCCGACAGAAACGGTGTATGTCTCCTTATCAATTTCAAGATCCCGGTAAATAAGCTTTTTTTGTTCAGGGAGATTTTCCATTCTTCGTATCTGGACTTCCACGCGCGCCAGTACCTCTTTGATATCAAATGGTTTTGTAATGTAATCGTCT
>CAUWEA010000091.1:0-9692 GCA_963557735.1 uncultured Faecalimonas sp.
GAACTTGCAAGAAAGCAGGGACTGTACGCGATTGAAAAGATTTTTCTGTTTACGGCGGAGCAGGAGCGGGCGCACGCAGAGCGTTTTTATGAATTGTTAAAAGAAATGACCGGAGAAACGATTGAAATTCACGCGGGATATCCGATCGATGACAATGAGAACATCATTGAAGTTTTAAAAGCAGCGCAGCATAATGAGTTTGAGGAAGCAGATGATGTTTATCAGGCATTTGCGGAAACTGCAAAAGAAGAAGGATTTTTAGAGGTTGCTTCTGCTTTTATCCAGATTGCTGAAGTAGAAAAGCTGCATGGGAGAAGATTTGCAAAGATTGCAAGACTTTTGGAGGATGGAACCTATTTTCGCGCTGCGAAAGAAGGAAAATGGATGTGCCTGAATTGTGGACATATTCATTCCGGGGGACAGACACCGGAGATCTGTCCGCTGTGCAGACATGAAAAAGGGTATTTTATTCCATTATCACTGGCGCCGTATACGGGTATGCTGATGGGAAGTGAAGAAGAAAAGGACCAGCCGTAGATGTATTTTTGCCGTTGCACCTGAATAAAGTGTGATGGGGTGATAGTATGGCAGATCAGAAAATTGAAAATCTGTTGAATCTTGCATTGAGTGTCAGTGAGGAAGAACGAGAAAAGTCTCTGGAACTCGATGTTGGATATTATCCGGTCGCAAGGACGTGGGAAGTTATCATAAAATATTCAGGAACACTTGAGCAGGTTCGTGGAATCGCAGAGAGTGTTGTAGAGTTAAGTAATGAATTTGCGATTGTGACGATCCGGGAAGAACGACTGGAAACTTTGTCCGGGATTGCGGAAGTAGAATATATTGAGAAGCCAAAGAGATTGTTTTTCCAAGTGGAAAATGGGAGAAGGGTGTCCTGCATCACATCGGTGCAGGTACGCCCTCCAAAACTTTTTGGGGAAGGAGTACTGGTCGCAGTTATTGATTCGGGGATTGATTATGCAAATCCAGATTTTCGCAAAGAAGATGGAACAACAAGGATCTATGCATTGTGGGATCAGACAATCCCGGGAAATCCACCTGAGGGCTATGTGCAGGGAACAGAATATACAAGAGAACAGATTGATGAAGCGCTGCAGCAGGCAAGCCGGACAGAGCAGATGAAAATCGTGCCAAGCGAGGACAGATCCGGTCATGGGACTGCTGTGGCAGGGATTGCAGCGGGCAATGGAAGAGGAAGTGAGGGACAACGTTATCAGGGTGTCGCATCCGCGAGTGGACTGCTTATTGTGAAACTGGGGACGCCAAGAGAAGAAGGATTTCCACGGACGACAGAATTGATGCAGGCGATTGATTATGTCGTGAAAAAGTCACAGCAGATCGGAATGCCGGTTGCGGTCAATATCAGTTTTGGAAATACATATGGATCTCATACCGGAACAAGTCTTTTGGAACGGTTTATTGCAGATATTGCGAATTTGTGGAAAAGTGTGATCTGCATCGGCATGGGAAATGAAGGGGCAAGCGCCGGCCATACATCGGGGATCCTGAGAGAGTATGCGGAGGAGCAGATTCCGCTTGCTGTGCAGGAGCGGGAGACTGCGATCAATGTGCAGATATGGAAAAGTTATCATGATATTGTGGATATCTCGCTGATTTCGCCGTCAGGTGTGCAGATCGGTCCGATCCCGGAAGTGATCGGTACACAACGTTTTGTGATCGGAGACACCGAAATTTTATTGTACTATGGCGAGCCGAGCCCCTTTCATGTCCAGCAGGAAATTTTTATTGAATTTCTTCCGAGAGATTCCTACATTACACCAGGGGTCTGGCAGTTTGTTCTGACACCCAGAAAGATTATAACGGGGGAATATGACTTGTGGCTTCCGAGTGAAAATGTATTAAACAAGGGCACTGCATTTCGCTATCCGACCGAGAGAGGAACTCTTACAGTTCCATCCACATCCCAGCGGGTGATCAGCGTGGGCGCTTACGATCCGCTGACTTTTGCATATGCGGATTTTTCGGGAAGAGGAGGAGTTGCAGCATGGGAAGAAGGGAAACCAGATCTGGCAGCGCCGGGAGTGGACATTATGGCGCCGACGCCGTCTGGAATCTATCAGACCTTTACGGGGACATCATTTGCGACACCATTTGTGACAGGCGCGGCGGCGCTTCTCATGGAGTGGGGAATCGTAAGAGGGAACGATCCGTATCTGTATGGGGAAAAAGTAAAGGCATATTTGAGGAGAGGTGCAAGGCCATTGCCGGGATTTGAGGAGTATCCGAATAATCAGGTGGGGTATGGGGCGCTGTGCGTGGAGGCGAGTTTGCCGGAATAGAATGTAATAAAAATAGTGAAATTTTGTGTTGTTGGAACAAAGGCAAGGAGCCATCACAACTATGGTTGAATCCATTTTTTTGATTCACCATATATGAAACGGCTCCCTGCTTGTTTCAAAATAATATTTTCTTGCATTTCAATCCACAGTCAAAAGACTGAATAGAACTTTTATATTTTAATAAAAAAAATGATATATGTCAAATTACTTCCTATAGTTTTACTTGCAATTATAAGGAATATATTTGAAGATAAAAATGTATTCGCAAGAAAATAATATATATTGACTCCGTAAGCAAAGCATGCTATATTAGCAGTAAAGGATGTGAGAGTCATGAACGTATTTACAGCACATAAACGAGAAGTGGATGGAAGATTAGAGATACAGACTGTGTTTGAGCACAGCAGGGAAACAGCAGATTTAGGAGAAAGGTATGCCAAAAAAATAGATACTTCGGTTATTGCAAGGATGCAGGGAATGATCCATGATGCGGGGAAGTTATGCAGAGATTTTAATGATTATATTCTGGAGAAAAACAATTTTACACGAGGAATGATAGATCACTGTTATGCGGGAGCAAGGTATTTGATGGGACTTGCGAAAAAGACCGGGGAACCAAAGATAGTAGAAGTGGCCAGATTTATTTCACATACGGTTATTTCACATCATGGATTACATGACTGGATTGATAAAGAGGGAAATGACTATTTTCGGGAGAGAATTTCAAAGGATGAACGGTATGAAGAAATACGGAGTAATTTGATTCAAATGTTGTCAGAACAAGAATGGTTAAATCTGCTTTATGCCGCGAAAGAAGAGTATATGGCGATTAGGGGAAAAGTTGCCCAAATAGGGAAAGACACAACTACATTCGCATTTTACATGGGACAGTTTGAACGGTTGATGCAGTCGGTGCTTGTGGATGCAGACCGGACAAATACTGCTGATTTTCAGGAAGGAAAAGGAACAGAGGCTGTGTTTGAGGAGAACATCTGGGAGGTGCTTAGTGAGAAAGTGGAAGAGAAATGCGGGGAGTTTCGTGAGCGAAAGGATCCGCTTTCAAAATTGCGGTGTGATATTTCAGAACGTTGCAAATGCTATGCAGAACGGGAAACAGAGATTTGCAGGATGATCGTTCCAACTGGAGGTGGAAAGACGATATCCGCTTTGCGTTTTGCGATTCATTACTGCAAGAAGCATGGGAAAGAAAGGATATTTTATATAGCGCCTTTCCGGACAATTTTGGAGCAGAACTGTGAGGAATGGAAGAGAATTGTTGGAGAAGAGTATGTATTGGAGCATCACTCTGATATGATTGCATCATTTAAAACAGAGGAGGAAATGGCAGAGTATGAACTGAGAGCAGATAAATGGGATATGCCGATAATAGCAACTACACTGGTTCAATTTATGAATACATTTTTCTCGGATCGAATGGATTCGGTGCGGAGAATGCACCGGTTATGCAATTCAGTAATTATTATTGATGAAGTGCAGTCGATACCAGCAGAATGTGTGTGTTTGTTTAATATGGGAGTGAATTTTATATCGACAATCGGGAAGTCAGCTGTTGTATTGTGTTCTGCAACACAACCTGCTTTGGAGGAAGTAAAGTATCCACTGCGGATCGCAGATAGTAAGACATACAGCGTGACAGGCGATTATTCCGGTGATTTTCAGGCATTTAAGAGAAACGAAATTATATCTGCATTGCGAAAATCAGGCTATACATATGTAGAAGCAGCAAAATTTTGTATGGAAAAATATCGTACAGAAGGAACGGTGCTGTTTGTGGTGAATACGAAAGAAGCAGCTCTTGAGATTTATCAGGAGATTTGTAAGCAGAAGGATTCGGAGATGGTCCTTGTACATTTTAGTACGCATATGTGTCCGGAACATAGGAGAATTTTGATAAGGGATCTGAAGAAGAAACTCAAAAAAGATAAGGTTGTTTGTGTGACTACACAACTGATAGAGGCGGGAGTTGATATATCATTCCGCTGTGTGATACGTTCGCTTGCAGGAATGGATAATGTGGCGCAGGCAGCAGGCCGCTGTAATAGAGAAGGAAAAGATGGTGAATGTTGCCCGGTTTATCTTTTGAATGTATGTGAAGAGGAGATTTACGCGCTTAAATCGATAAAAACAGCGCAGGATGTATCACGACAGATGATTGATAGTAAGGCTTATGAGGATCTGGCATCGGTGGAGGCAATGCAGCTATATTTTCAAAAATATTATAAGGAGTGTAAAGAAGATCTGATGTACAATGTGGAAGATGCAGGGATGGAAACAGATCTGGTGAATTTACTGTCGATGAATGCGTATAGAAATTGTGGGAAGAAGAGTTATCGGGTACAGGCATTTAAGACAGCGGGAGAACTGTTTAAGATGATCGATGTACCTACAACTTCTGTAATAGTACCTTACAATGAGGAAGCGAAAGAGTTGATGGTACAGCTAAGAACAGAAACAAGTAATTCTGAGATTGTTAAAATTTTAAGACGGGCACAGAAATATACAGTTGGTCTTTCTGAGAAAACGAAAAGGATACTAGAGAAAGAAAAAGCATTGGAACTGCTGCAATGTGGAGTTTGGCTGCTTGAGGAGGGTTATTATGATCAGAATGTGGGGGTAATGTTGAAACGGGGTACATGGATTTACTGATCTTTAAAAAGAACGAAGAAAGGAAGATACAGATATGAACAGAGAACTTTACGGGAACAGAGTTGAATTTCAGGTATATGGAAAGTACGCACTGTTTTCGGATATATTGACACGGCCAGGTGGGGAAAAGATGTCCTATCCGATTCCGACATACGAAGCTTTAAAAGGAATTTTAAGCAGTGTTTTCTGGAAACCGACGATAGAATGGAAGATCGACAGTGTCCGTGTTGTGAATAAAATCCAAACAGTGCGCAAAGGGATGCGGCCAATTAAATACGGAGGTGGAAATGAACTTGCTTATTACACTTATTTAAGTGATGTTTGCTATCAGGTCAAAGCGCATTTTGAGTGGAATATGAATCGTCCAGAGTTGAAACAGGACAGGAATGCAAAAAAGTATTTGAGCATTGCGCAGCGCATGATCGAACGAGGAGGAAGACGAGATATCTTTCTTGGGACAAGGGAGTGTCAGGGCTATGTAGAACCGTGTCATTTCGGGGAAGGAAAAGGTTATTATGATGAGAGTGGGACAATTTCCTATGGTATTATGTACCACGGAATTACCTATGCAGATGAGGCAAAGCTTTCAGAGGACAAAGGGAAAATGACAGTGAGATTGTGGAATCCGGTTATGGAAGATGGAGTGATTCAATTTATCAGTCCGGAAGAATGTGTAATGAAACGGCATATAAAAGAGATGCCAATAAAAATTTTTGGTAGTGAAAAGAACTTTAGTGGGATCAGAGAGTTTGGGAAGGAGGAGAAAATTGAGCTGGACGAATGAGTTGTATCAAGTGTACGAAAATAATTGGGGAAAAGTTGATGAAAAGGTATTGCTGCTTCCTATTTATCATTCTACAGTGAATGCTCAAGTCGAGGTGACCTTGTCGGAAGATGGAGAATTTTATTCGGCAGTTCCTGTTATGGATAAAAAGGACTCTGTTACAGTAATCCCGGTAACAGAAGATTCTGGGGCGCGCAGTTCGGGAATTACACCGCATCCATTTGCGGATAAACTGATTTATATTGCCGGAGATTATAAGGAATTTGTATCCGGAAAACATACAGAGAATCAGAAATATTATCAGGCATATCTGGAGCAGTTGGGAAAATGGAATGATTCACGAAACAGTCATCCGGCAGTCAGGGCGGTATACATATATTTGCGTAAGGGGAGACTGATGCATGACCTGATTGAGGGGAGATGCCTGAAGAGTGATGAAAAAACAGGAAAACTGAGTCAGAATAATAAAATTTTTGGTATCAGTCAGGAAGAATTTTTTGTAAGATTTCGTGTGAATTATAAAGATGTGCTTGAGAAAGAAAGCAGGACATGGAAGGATTTTTCTCTTTATGAAAGTTTTATTTTGTATCAGTCGGAAAATCAGGATAGGAGCCAGCTTTGCTATGCAACGGGAAAGAATACTTCATGCACGTATAAGCATCCTTCAAAGATACGAAATGCAGGGGATAAGGCAAAGTTGATTTCCTCAAATGACGAAAGGGGATTTTCTTATCGTGGAAGATTCGATTCAAAAGAACAGGCATTATCTGTAGGGTATGAGTTTTCACAGAAAATGCATAATGCGCTCAAGTGGCTGATTGAAAAACAGGGAATTGCGATCGGGTCGATGATAGTTTTAGCCTGGGCAAGTAATATGCAGGCATTGCCGGATATTATCGGAAATCCGGAAGATGATCTGGAAGATGAATGGGACATGTTGGAGGAGAACGAGTCCGATGATGGAAAATCCACACTGGTATCAGATACCATGCCTCTTTATAGGGAACGTTTGAGAAAGGCTGTCTGGGGAGCGAAAAAGCAGAACGAAATCAAAAGTCAGATAGATCATAGAGAAAAGGCAATGATCATGGTGCTGGATGCGGCGACAACAGGAAGGGTATCTATCGGAATGTATGAGGAACTAGGAATTTCTGAATTTTATCAGAATGTAGAACACTGGCATTTTGAAACGGCATGGAATTGTTTTTCAGGGAAAGCAAGGACAAATGAGATCCGGTCCTTTTCGCTTTATGAAATAGCTGATTATGCATATGGAACAGAGCAGGGAGATTTTATAAAATGTAAGCAGGAAGTGCGGAAACAGGCGATATCGAAGTTGGTTCCGTGTGTGATAACTGGAAGAAAGATTCCAAAAGAGATTGTAAGAAATTTGTTTCATAAAGCTTGTAAACCAACTGCATACCAGAATCGTTATAATTGGCGGAAAGTATTGGAAGCAGCGTGTGGAATGATACGCAAGACGATGATTGAAGAGAAAAAAGCCAGAGGAGAAAAGGAGGAATATGAAGTGGCATTAGATTATGAATGTGCAGATCGCGATTATCTGTATGGTCGGCTGCTTGCGGTGGCGGAAATAGCAGAACGAGTTACATATAAAAAAGAAGAGGTAAGGACAACAAATGCGAGCCGCTATTTTGAAGCATTTTCAAACAGACCATATCAGACATGGGGGATTATTTATAAACGTCTGATTCCATATTTAAATGGAATGCCATATACACAGAAACAATATTATGAAAATTTGATCAGTGAAATAGAAAATCAGTTTACGATAGCTGATTTTGAAAATAATTCAAAGTTAAAACCATTGTTTCTGTTGGGATATCATTGCCAGCTAAAAAATGTGTCATCAAAAAAGAGTGTGTCATAGGAGGAAAAATAATGAATAGTTTGTCTAATAAAATTGATTTTGCGTTACTTGTAACTGTGACCAATGCAAATCCTAACGGGGATCCGCTGAATGGGAATCGGCCAAGAGATAATTATGATGGATATGGAGAGATATCTGATGTTTGTATTAAGAGAAAACTTAGGAACAGACTGCAGGATATGGGAGAAAAAATCTTTGTACAGTCAGATGATCGGTGTGATGACAACTGTGATAGTCTGAAAAGTCGTGCAGATAGTTGTGGAATGCTGAAAAAGCTTGCTTCCGGTAAAAAAACAAATCGTGATGAATATGCAAAAGCGGCATGTGCAGAGTGGATAGATGTGAGAAGTTTCGGGCAGGTATTTGCGTTTAAAGGAGATGCAGTATCAGTAGGTGTGCGTGGCCCGGTGTCCATTCATCAGGCAGTGAGTCTGTCACCTGTTGACATTGTCAGCATGCAGATTACTAAGAGTGTAAATAGTGAGAGCAAAGAAGGGAAAAGTTCTGACACAATGGGAATGAAACACCGTATTGAATTTGCTTTGTATGAAATAAAAGGAAGCATTAATTGCCAGCTGGCTGAGAAGACGGGATTTTCAGATGAAGATGCAGAAAAAATAAAGCATGCATTGTGTACACTCTTTGAAAATGACAGTTCTTCTGCAAGACCAGAAGGAAGTATGGAGGTCTGCAGATTATATTGGTGGAGACATAATTGCAAAACTCCAAGTGTATCGACGGCAAAAGTACACCGATCTTTGAAAATATCAGAAAAAAATCCGGGGGAGAAACCACGGAGTTTTGATGACTATTTGATTACGGTAGAGGAACTCCCAGGTGGTGTTGTGCCTGAAATTATTGACTTAATGTAAGAGTTGAAATGTCTGCCGGAGTTCATAAAGGAAAGCAGATAGATACTGTACTTGGGTATTTTGAAAGTGCGAATAAGAAGCAGACAAGAAAATGCAGAGGGATTCGCACTGGAAAAAATACCAGTAATTGTTTTTAAAGAGAGTGAATCTGATATTTTGATAAGAAAAAATGGGAAAGTAGATAAAAATTAACAAGAAAGCGGGAATATTATTGTGTATTTTTGCTGTCGTACCCTTCGTGGGTACGTGGATTGAAATTGATGGCATTAGCGAACGGTATAATCCAATTATTGCGTCGTACCCTTCGTGGGTACGTGGATTGAAATTTCCGAAAATCATCTAAAGTACCGTAAAAGCAACGTCGTACCCTTCGTGGGTACGTGGATTGAAATTTTCTGTTTTATCTTACATTTAAGTAAACATGGTCGTACCCTTCGTGGGTACGTGGATTGAAATATATTTGTCAAGCTTCAATACTTCTTCGCGTTTTGTCGTACCCTTCGTGGGTACGTGGATTGAAATTTGGTAAGCTTTTTATATTTCCGTAATTGCTTACCGTCGTACCCTTCGTGGGTACGTGGATTGAAATCGTATTTGCCAAACCTGCTGGAGGAGATCCGGAAGTCGTACCCTTCGTGGGTACGTGGATTGAAATTGTGACCGGTCTTTTCCAGGTAGTCGCAGAGGACGTCGTACCCTTCGTGGGTACGTGGATTGAAATTAATGGTAAGTTTACAAGACAAATTTTCTTCAAAGTCGTACCCTTCGTGGGTACGTGGATTGAAATCTTTTCCTACGGCCACCGCCGGAGACTGGATAACATCAGTCGTACCCTTCGTGGGTACGTGGATTGAAATACATATCCGCCGCCCGGAGCCGGTCTCTGTGTCGGTCGTACCCTTCGTGGGTACGTGGATTGAAATTTTTGAAACAAACCTGCAGACCGCTTCCGGCGAAGGTCGTACCCTTCGTGGGTACGTGGATTGAAATTTGTAAGTCTTTCTGTTAATGTCAGTAACGCTTGTCGTACCCTTCGTGGGTACGTGGATTGAAATTTTTCTGTCATCTGAATCTTCCGGGCTTGGAACGTCGTACCCTAAGTGGGTACGTGGATTGAAATTGAGCTTACGGAATGAGTTCAGCAGGCGATTGTGTCG
>CAUWEA010000092.1:0-9690 GCA_963557735.1 uncultured Faecalimonas sp.
CCCGTCCATCACCGGCATCATGATATCAACGATCGCCAGATCGATCTTTTCACGCTCTATGATCTCCAGTCCCTCCTTTCCGTTTTCTGCCTGAAAGACCGTATAACCCTGGCTGCGGAGGTAAATCTCCACGCCCTCCCGGATCTCTTTGTCATCTTCTACAATTACTATCTGGTTCTTCATATCCCCTGCTCCCTTTCGTTCCTTTTCGTATACTTTCTATTTCCCATGAGAATCTCCTGCATCTATCTCCATGCTTTCCGGAAAATTTCTCATCCTTTTACAAAATGTACTTTCGTAAAACAGTTTCAGTATACTACTTTTCCTTTACAAAACCTAGTATAAAGATGACTTCTAAATATCCCCGGGAAAATTTTCTAAAGATTTTCTAAAGAATCTCCGCGCACAAAAAGAAAGCACACCCCGGAGAACTTCTTTCCCGCAGGGCGTACTTTCCTGTCTTTTTCTGTTTATGGTCCACAGTTTCTGTTACTGCTCTTTTTTCGCGTGCATCATCTCATGTTCTGCTTTTAATTCCTGATAAAGTTCCATGGAATTCCAGTTCTGGTTATGTTCCGTCACGATCGCTTTCAGGTTGATCCTGCCGATGCCGGCTTTGCGAAATTCTCTCAGCAGCAGATCGATCCTGCCGCTTGTAAATCCTTTCATCACGAGCATCTCCTCAGCGAATCCCTCTCCTTCATAAATTTCTCCGGAAGAGCCTATTTCCTTATTTCCCGCCAGAAATCCTACCGGCTCCAGGTATTGTTCTTTTGCTACTTTCCTGATCTTTACTTTCATTTTCAAAAGCGTCATCTGAACCTTGCGCGCTTTTTCCCCTTCTTCCAAATTATACAGCAGCACTGTCTCAAAATTCATATCGTCATCCCTTTCCTTTCCCCAGATTAAAACCGTTATAAAACTGATTTTTCCGGGTTATTTCTTCTCTGTGCTTCCACCTTTTTATTCTTCTCCGCGAAGGTTGCAGAGCATCCGCTCCAGGTAACTGTAAAGCATCTCCTGCTCTTCCTTTGAAAATCCGTTTGTCAGACGCTTTTCCAGTTCCTGAAATACAAGCCTTACTTCCTCCGCCTTCGTTCTTCCGGTCTCGGTCAGTGAAATAAGGAAGCATCTTCTGCATTCTGCATCCGTTTTTCGCTCCACATATCCTGCCTGCACAAGCTTATCAAGATTTCTCGACAAGGTCGTCTGGTCTACATGGCACATCTGCGCCAGTTCTTTCTGTGTGATCTCCGTCTTTTTTAACAGCGCTTTTAAGACTCCCGGCTGTCCCGGTGTCAGCCCCAGTTTCTCAAACTGCGGTCTTAAAGTCTGTCTGCGCTCCATATCAAGACAGAACAGCAAGTCTCTGATCATCGCTGATCTTTCCATATTGTTTTCCTCTTTTCCCTTTCTTTATTCCAGTTCAAACTGTCCGGTATACAACTGATAATACCTTCCTCTCTGCTCCAGAAGTTCCTCATGGTCTCCACGTTCTATGATCTTCCCGTGATCTAACACCATGATCGCATTGGAATTTCTGACTGTGGAAAGTCTGTGGGCAATGACAAATACCGTCCGCCCTTTCATCAGTGAATCCATTCCCTTCTCGATCAGCCGCTCCGTTCTTGTATCGATCGAACTTGTCGCTTCATCAAGGATCAGCACCGGTGGATCTGCCACTGCCGCTCTTGCGATCGCAAGCAGCTGTCGCTGTCCCTGCGACAGATTTGCACCGTCACTTTCTATCATTGTATCATATCCATCCGGAAGACGTCTGATAAAAGAGTCTGCATTCGCAAGCTCTGCCGCCTGCTCCACCGCCTCCTGGTCCGCATCCAGATTGCCATAACGGATATTATCCGCGATCGTACCGGTAAATAAATGCGTATCCTGGAGCACCAGCCCAAGCGATCTTCGCAAATCCGCTTTTCGGATCTTCTTTACATCGATTCCATCATAGGTAATACTTCCGCCCTGCACATCATAAAAACGATTGATCAGATTGATGATCGTTGTCTTTCCTGCCCCGGTTGAGCCGACAAAGGCGATCTTCTGTCCCGGCTTTGCATAGAGGCTGATCTTCTTTAAGATCCGCTTCTGCTCCGTGTAGCCGAATTCTACCTCATGGAAACGGACGTCTCCGCGCAGTGGCGTCAATGTCCCGTCCACGGCGTCCTTCCACGCCCACTTTCCACTCCGCTCACTGCATGGTTCCAGAGATCCATCCTCTTTTTCCCGGACTCTGCACAGCGTGACTGTTCCTTCATCCCACTCCAGACTTTCATCCATCATATCAAAAATCCGCTCTGCACCGGACAACGCCGCCAAAAGAAAGTTTACCTGCATTGTAAACTGGTTCACCGGCATCGCGCTCTGTCTGACGTACACCAGATACGATGCAAGACTTCCGATATCCATCATCCCTCTGATGACAAACAATCCTCCTACACATGCAGATACAGCATAGTTTACATAAGAAAGGCTGACGATCGTCGGGATCAGCATTCCGGAATAGCGGAATGCGCTTGTGGAGACTTTGCGCAGGTTTTCATTTCTTCTGGAAAATTCTGCAAAATCTGCCTTCTCGTGATTAAATACTTTCTCCACCTTCTGGCCATCCACCATCTCCTCGATAAACCCATTGATCTCACCGAGGTATTTCTGCTGGCTGTTAAAGTAGCGCTTTCCTCTCGCACTGCTGTATTTTATAAAAAAGAACATCAGAAGCATAAAGACCAGCACGATCAGTGACAGCTTAAAATTCAGCAGAATGATGCAGGTGATCGTTCCGACGATCGTAAAAAAGCTCTGGATCAGCGTTGTAAAACTATTGTTCAGCGCCTCCGAGATCGTATCCACATCATTCGTGAAATGACTCATCAGCTCCCCATGGGTACGCCCGTCAAAATATGCCAGCGGAAGCCCCTGCGTGTGATCAAACAGATCCTTTCGTATCTCACTTACAACTTGCTGGCCCGTGCGCGCCATAATCTGCCCGTAACCATAGGTTGCAAGAACTCCCACGGCATACATGCCCCCCATGAACAGAAGCATCCGCGCAAGCCCTTCTACATCTCCCGGGAGAATATACTGGTTTACGACCGGCTTCAGAAGATACGTCCCAAGAATGCCCGCCATACTGCTGACTGTGACGAGGACTGCAACGATCATAACCGCGATCTTATGTGCGCCGAGATATCCAAGCAGTCTTTTCAATGTTTTCTTCGTATCTTTCGGTCTTTTATAGTTCATCGTCCTTGCCATTACAGTCCACATCCTTCCTGCTGAGAATAGTAAATTTCCTGATAGATCTCATTGCGCTGCAATAATTCCTCATGGGTTCCGCAGTCATTTAATCTCCCGTCTTCCATGATCAGAATCTGATCCGCATGCATGACCGAAGTGATCCGCTGTGCGATAATGATCTTCGTTGTGTCAGAAAGACTATTCTGCACTGACTCGCGGATCTTCGCCTCTGTCGCCGTATCGACCGCACTGGTTGAATCATCAAGGATCAGAACCTTCGGTTTCTTTAACAGTGCACGCGCAATACACAAGCGCTGTTTCTGCCCGCCAGACAGATTTACGCCTCCCTGCTCGACTTCTGCGGAAAGACCATCCTTCATCTGAAAGAGAAATTCATCTGCACATGCCATACGGCATGCTTCCATCAGTTCTTCTTCGGTTGCATCTTCTTTTCCCCATCGCAGATTGTCTGCAATCGTCCCGGTAAACAGCGTATTTTTCTGAAGCACCATCGCGATCTTCTCCCGCAGATGTTCCAGCGGATATTCTTTTACCGGTCTGTGATCGATCAGCACTTCGCCTTCTGTTACATCATAAAGTCTCGGGATCAGCTGGACAAGCGTAGATTTCGCCGACCCGGTCCCTCCGATGATCCCGACTGTCTGCCCCGGTCTGATATGAAAAGATACGTTGGAAAGTACGTTTTTCCTTCCTTCTTTTTTGTACTTAAAAGAAACATTTCGGAATTCAATCTCTCCTTGTTCAATCTCTCCTGCCGCGCCTGGTTCTTCTTTCAGATTGATCTCTTCATCGAGCACATCCAGGATTCGTTTGCCGGATGCCATCGCCCTCGTCAGCATCATAAAAACATTAGAGATCATCATCAGCGAATTTAAGATCTGAAGTACATAGCTTAAAAATCCAGTCAGTTCCCCGACCTGCATCTCCCCGGCAAAGATCAGCTTTCCTCCGAACCAGAGGATGCAGACAATCGTTGTGTACATCACAAGCTGCATCGCCGGCATATTCAACACCGCCGTGCGAAACGATCTCTCTGAAACACTTTTCAGTTCCTGATTGACTTCGGCAAATTTTGCTTTCTCATAATCTTCCCGGACATACGCCTTGACAACGCGGATCGCAGTCAGATTTTCCTGGATCATACGGTTTACAAGGTCGATCGATGACTGCATCCTCGTATAGAGTGGTCTGACCTTTCGTATGACAAGCCACAGACAGACACCGAGCGTCGGAGCTGCGACAAAAAATACAAGCGCCAGCTTTGCATTCAGTACAAAAGACAACACCATCCCGGTCACCATCATCAGCGGCGCCCGGATCAGCGGACGGATTCCGTTCGATACCGAATTCTGGATCAGTGTCACATCACTGGTCAGACGCGTCACAAGCGAAGATGTCGAAAACTTATCCGTATTGGCAAAAGAAAATTCCTGGATCTTCCGGTATTCTGCCTTCCGCAGTTCTGCCCCGAGCCCCTGCCCGCAAAGCGCTGCAAATCTGGCATACCCGATTCCAAGCAGCAGAGAGATCCCCGCACAGATCACCATCTGCGCTCCCTTCTCCATAATGTATGCCTGGTCTCCTGCCGCCACTCCGACATCGATGATATCCGCCATGATCATCGGGATAATCAGTTCAAAGAATGTTTCAAGTGCCACACAAAGACAACTGAGCACTGCGTACTTTTTGTACTTTTCCATGTACACATAAAACCGTTTTAACATTCCATCAAATCCCTTCCTTTTTTCTCTGATTCTGCTTTCTTCTGTGATGTTTCATCCAGACTGAGCAGGTATGCATATACAATAATGGCTGTTACAATATTTACACATACATTAATTGTATATACAACAATTAACTTTATCATAAACAACTTTCGTTTTCTTGTCAATCACTTCCCACAAAACAGACAAAATCAGAAAGATCTATCTATGCCTGCGGACAGTCCTGCACCTGCTGACTTCCCCTTCTTCCAATATAAAAAGCTGCGGGAGCATCTTTTGCCCCGCAGCCCTGACTGTATGTTTTTCTAACGGATTTCCAGAAGTTTCTGTTTCAGTTCTCCTTCCATGCGGTTTAACTCCACTTCCGCCGCACGCCGTTTTTCTTTGCCCTCTGTCTGGATCTTCATCACTTCGTCCAGTGTAGAGATCAGTGATTCATTTGTCGCCTTTAATGTCTCCATATCGACGATTCCGCGCTCCGTCTCTTTTGCTGTCTCGATCGTCGCCATCTTCAATGTCTCCGCATTTTTACGCAACAGTGCATTAGTCATATCCGTCACTTCCCGCTGTGCCTTTGCAGCCTTTGCGGAATTCTCCACACCGATCGCCAGCACCATCTGACTCTTCCAGAGCGGGATCGTATTGACGATCGTTGACTGGATCTTTTCCGACATCAATGTGTCGTTGCTCTGCACAAGCCGGATCTGCGGCGCCATCTGAAGAGAAACCGCCCTTGTCAGTTCCAGATCATGGATTTTCTTCTCAAACCGGTTGCAGAGAGAGGAGAGATCGCTGACTGCCTGCGCATCTTCCGGCAGGCCACTGAGTCTTGCCTTCGCCTCGAGCTGAGCCATCTCTGTCGTCCGCACTTCCTCCAGCTTCCGCTTTCCTGCAGCAATATACATTGACAGCTCCTTAAAATAAGTGACATTCAGCTCATACATTTTGTCAAGCATTGCGATATCTTTCAAAAGCTGGATCTGATGACTCTCAAGTGCATCACAGATCCGCTCTACATTCGCCTCTGCCTTCTCATACTTTGCCTTCATATTTGCCAGTTTATTTCCACTTTTTTTAAAGAATCCGAAGAATCCCTTGTCCTCCTCTTCTTCCTCCAGTGTCTTTAACTCGGATACGACACCGGTCAGCATCTCCCCGACTTCGCCGAGGTCTTTTGTGCGTACATTTTCCAATGCTGTCTCCGAGAAATCTGCCATTTTCTTCTGTGCACCTGCACCATACTGCAAAATCATATTCGAGCTGTGCAGATCGATCTTTGCCGCAAATTCCTCTACCATACGCCGTTCTTCCGGAGATAGATTTACTTCCTCTTCCTTCACAAGTGGTTCCGGCTCTTTTTCTGCCACTTCTGCTTTCTCTGCTCCGAATGGATCCAATGTCAGTGTCGGTGCTTTCTGCAGCATCTCATCTAAATCTTGCGCCATTTTGCTTCCTCCCGTTTCTTACTTTCCATTTTTGATTCTTCTGAAGCTAAAAATCACTCTCTTTATAACCTTCCCTCGCAAACATCGCCTCCAGCACAGATATATCCGCAGACACATCAAATGCGGTATCCTGGAACAGATCATCCAAAAGTTTCTCAAATGCAACAATGATCGTATCCAGGGTGCGTTCAATCTCTGTCATCGCAGTTGTGATATTTTCTCCTTTTACAGGAAGTCCGTCAAATTCTCGGTAAGTATTGACCAGTTTCAGTGTGGTCGGAAGGTAATACTCCATAAATTTCTTCATCTCTCCTGCCTGCTCCGGATGGCGGATCACTGATTCAAAGATCTTGCTGATGATCAGTTCCAGCTTGTCCAGCTTTGCTGAGATCACTTCCCCAAAAATTGCATCGTTCGCCTCCCGGAGTGACGTGATATAACGCCCGCCTTCCTGAACCATCGCCTGGATCTCCGGAGAGATCTCCCGCGCTTCCTTTTTCGGTTCCCGTTTCTGCTCCTTTTTCTGTGCTTCCTGCCGCTGCTTTTCTTCTTTTTCCGCCTCCTGCCGCTGCTTCCAGGAACGCTGTGCCTGCAGATACTGCTGATAAGATCTGTCATCCAGCATCAGGCAGGTTCCCTGCTCGTCAATGTGGCCCTGCGGAAATGCTCCGCGCCGGATCATCTTCTTTAACTCTTTTAGCATCTCTTTCTCTGAGAGGTTCATCTTTGCTGCCATCTCTTCGATCTGACAGAACACTCTGCCATTCAAGATCTCCATACAACGCAACATCTTTTTGTAGCCTTTTCGGTTGGCGATTCCTTTCCATAGAAGCGCCAGTGCAAAAATCAGGATCGGGATCTGGACAACCAGTGAAATACCGAGCAGATTCAGTCTTCCGGTAAATAAGGAAGCGACCAGAAGAATCAGTTCCATGACTCCTGCAAATCCAAGTCCGATCGAACCAAACACAATCATCAGGATCCCCGATACCTTCCCTACCGGCTGTACTTTTATTTCTGTCACAGACCGCTGTTCGCGCTTTCCTGCCCCTGGCTGAACGGTTTCCGTGCTTCTGAACCCCTGACCAAATGGGCGCTGTCCGCTTCCGTTCTGCTGCTGCCTCTGTCCCTCTGACTGGCTTTCCCGGTCATATTTACTATGCGGATCTACGTGGGGCAGAAAATCTGTATCGCTGTATCCGCCAAACTGCCGCCTCGCTTCATCGAGTGCCTGATTCACTGTCCTGCTGATGTCCTGATTCAGCTTGCTGAAGTTCATCGAGCGCATTGCATCGTCAACCATCCTGCTGACCTGCTCCCCTATATTTGAAAAATCTCTATTATCCATCACTTTATCGCAGCCTTTCTTTTTCTGTTCTCATTTTCCTTTATTATATAGAAAATCAAACGGTTTTACAATGAACTTTTTTGCAAACTGCCGCTGAAACAGCACCATAGGATCCCTGCAACGTATAGTTAAAAATCAACTCTGCAGCTATTCCTCTCTGTAATCACGTTCTGTCAGATCTACCTTTCTGTCCCGGAAATAAAATTTTCGGTCATGCTCCCCGATCTCTCTTAATACTCTGCATGGATTTCCAACTGCGACTACATTTGCCGGAATGTCCTTTGTCACGATACTTCCCGCTCCGATCACTGTATTGTCCCCGATCGTCACCCCCGGAAGAATCACACATCCTGCACCGATCCACACATTATTTCCAATATGTACCGGAATATTGTACTGAAGCGTACCCTCCCGCATCTCAGGATCAATCGGATGCCCGGCTGTTGCCACAGTGACATTCGGTCCGAACATCACACTGTCTCCCACAAAAATGTCTCCGTCATCTACCAGCGTCAGATTAAAGTTTGCATAAACATTTTTCCCAAAGTGTACATGCTTCCCTCCAAAGTTTGCCCGAAGCGGCGGTTCGATATAACATCCCTCCCCGATCTCTGCAAACATTTCCTTCAAAAGTTCCTCCCGCTTTTTTCCCTCCAGCGGCCTTGTTTCATTATAGTCATAGAGTCGTTCCAGGCAGACCATCTGCTCTGCCACGATCTCCTCATCCCCCGGAAGATACAGTCTCCCTTCTGCCATTCTCTGCTTTGCCTCTCTTGAATCCATCATCTGTATGTCCTCCATCTAGTTAATTCTATTTCTATATATAGATTACATGAAAACAGAAAAAGGAGCAATCTTTTTTAGTGAAGATACTCCTTTTCCGTCCATTTTTTACATTATTTTTAGAAATGCTCTTTAAAAAAACTCACGAAATTGTTCCTTTTCTGCCTGGTCTACACAGCAAAGAAATTGTTCTGCTGACTCTGCACGGATCAGTCTGTCCCTGAACTGCCCATCTCTGAGAAGTGCAGACAATCTTCCCAGGACATCCAGATGAACATTGTCCTTCGTATCCGGCGCTGCGATCAAAAAAATCAGATAAACCGGAAGCGCATCCAGAGAATCATAGTCTGCACCCGCTTTTACTACCATAGCTGCAAGTCCTGCTTTCTTCACTGCCGGTGTCTTCGCATGGGGAATTGCTATCCCATCCCCAATCCCGGTCGTTCCTTCTACTTCGCGCTTTTTTACACATGCTTTATAGGTTTCCACATCTGAAATATTTCCCGCATTTACCATCAATGCGATCATATGGTCAAGGATTTCTTCCTTTGAAACTGCCTGTCCATCAAGATCAATGCTGCATCGCTTTAATAAGTCTGTAATCTTCATGCGATTCCTCCTACAACCCATATTCTTCCTGGGGCTGCTGTAGAAGTTTTACAATCTCTTCCTTTCCCGCAAGCCAGGGTAAAAATGCAGTTGCACTCCCCGCTGCGATCCCAAGCTGCAACGCCTTCTCATAATCCTTCGTGTTCAGATACCCTGCCAGGAATCCGGCAACCATAGAGTCTCCCGCTCCGACAGAATTTATGACTTTTCCTTTTGGAGATGCCTTTTTGTATACCGTTCCATCTTCCGTCAGAAGGATCGCTCCATTTTCTGCCATTGATATCAGCACATTGACTGCTCCCATTTTCTGCAGTCTTCCGGCATATACAATGATATCTGCCTCCTCCGTCAATGTCACCCCAAACAGTTCTCCCAGCTCCTGGTGATTCGGCTTGATCAGAAATGGATGGTATTTCAGTACGTTCAACAGCAGATTTTTTGTCGCATCTACAACGATCTTGATCCCTCTTCCTGACAGCCTTTGCATGATCTTCTCATAAATATCCTCTGC
>CAUWEA010000093.1:0-9514 GCA_963557735.1 uncultured Faecalimonas sp.
TCCCCGGTCCTTTTTCCAGATGGCAGTCAGAAAGTGTCCGGGATAAATCAGTGCGGCAGCCAAAGGAGCCATACCAGTTTCCGCGGCAGGTATAATCTACACCGCAGCTTGGACTTCCGTCAACGCCCACAAATCCAAGTACTTCAAACATGTCATCGTTTGCAAGGTATTCTTTTAACTGATCAAGAATGGGAGACAAGATGTCACGACAGTGTCTGCGGAAAAAAGGATTATCAAACTGATTGCTTACATGTCCCCGGCGTCTGGCTCCGTAAAGTGTAAATTCCGGACATGGAAGCTGTATAACCATAATTTCCCTGTCGATGATCTTGTACATAAATTTTTTGCGAAGCGCCTCTTCTGCATCGCTTTCTTCTTGGTCGTACAGTACGACCTTTGCGGCTGTATTTAAAATACAGTGCGATACAAATACAATTTTTTTCATGAGATGGGACCTCCTTTAGGTAAAAAATATGTCAGAGAACAATGTTGCCATATCGTTCTTCCAAGTTTCTGAAATGTTCTTTTGTGATCACGATTTTTCCGCCTTTCAGACATAGAAAACGGTTTTCTTTCATGAAGTCAATATATCGGTAAAGCGTGCGGAGGTTAATGTGTAGTTTATCTGCTATCATAGACCGGGTCATGGGACAGACAAATGGGAAATCCCCTGATTTTTCTGCCTGCAGATAAAGAAAGTGCCCTAAAACATCTCTGGAATGAAAAAGAGAATGGATCTCGGCCCGGTTCATGTTAGACTCCGTGATTTTTGCAAAGACGAGAAGTGTCTTGTAACAGAGCGTGGCGTTTGTCTGAATCCGTTTTGCAAAATCCTTGATCGACATCCGGTAAAGAATACATTTTGTATCTGCCACAACGTAGGAAGTGTATGTGCCGATATTATTTAAATATTCGATGAATCCGATAATATCAAGTGGTTCCAGGGAATCTACGATGTTGTCATCACTCCAGTCAATTTGATTTAGGACAGACATATGTCCGCTTAAAAGAAAGTACATATCTTTTAAAGGATCGTGTTGATTGATCAGAATATCATTCTTATTCAGTACGATCAGCTGACTTGCCGGTACAAGATCCTGCAAGGAATCAAGAGGATTTTTACTATATGTTTGATCCAGTATCATTTCCAAAACCTTTATGGTGTTATTGCACATAATAAATTTAAAAACCTCCTTTTATTTGGGTAAAACACACAATAAAATGACATTTGTCATTTTCAACATTATATTATTGCACTACAATAAAGTCAAGTTGGAAATATTGGCAGACAATTTACCTGCTTATCCAGAGACTCAGGAGGAAATTTTTAAATTTAGGAGGAGAGAACATGGAAAACAAAAAATATTCAGTTAAGGACGATTTTTCAATGCTGGCGATTCTGATCATTCCGGTAGCGGTCGCAGTCAATTTTGTCGGAGGGCAGCTGGCCTCCATCTTAAAACTTCCGATGTATCTTGATACAATCGGAACAATCTTTGCGGCGATGCTTTGCGGACCATGGGTAGGTGCGACAGCGGGGGGACTGACAAACGTTGTGACAGGTATTGCGAATCCAGTCAATTTTGCATTTATTCCGGTTAATATACTGGCAGGGCTTGTGACAGGATTTCTTGCAAGAAAGAAAATGTTCAGTACATGGTGGAAATGGTTATTTTCTACAATCATTATGGCAGCGGTGTCTATCATTTCCTCAGCGCCGATCGTTGTGCTTGTATATGGCGGAGTGACCGGCGGAGGCACATCGATTATTACAGCAGCGGCTATGGCGGCGGGAGCAAATATCTGGGCGGCATTTTTTGGAACAGAAGGTGTATTTACATTACTTGATCGCATTATCTCATGTACCATCTGCTGGTTTGTGATCAAAGTGATTCCACCTCGCACATTGGTAAAATTCGGATGCGGAGTAAACTATATTAAAGAGAAAAAAGAAAGTTAAAGACAATACCTCCTGTAAGTCTTCGGAAAAGAAACTCATTAACACATTGTAAAAGAGGATACTATGGAAAAAACTTATCTTGATAAAATTCAAATTCACAAAGACAATAAGCTGGCGGCGCTCTATCCGTCAACGAAACTTCTGATCGTGATTCTATATACTGTGTGTACGTTTGTAATTGGAACAATTCATGTAACAAAGTATGGACTGTCATTACTGTTGATTCCGCTGTTTTTCGTGATTCCGATTTTATGTGCAGCAAGCGGTGCGTTAAAAAAATGCATAAAGGCGCTGAAGGCGGTGACGCTGATCGCTGTAATTATTTTGGTTGTACAGACGTTCCTTGTTCCGGGTGGAAATCTGGTCACAGAAATCGGATTTTTAACGATTTATGAAAAAGGACTTAAGACAGCTGTTTCCTTATCATTTATGATTATGAACATTGCAGGGATTTTCGTATGGTTTTTCCAGACAACGGAGAACAAAGAAATTTCGAGAGCGTTAGAATCATCGGGAATGAGCCATAAGGCGGTCTATGTATTTACATCTACACTTCAAATGATCGATATTTTAGGAAAGAACAGCAGGACGATCATGAATGCGCAAAAGGCAAGAGGGGTAGAGACGGAAGGAAATATGATTGTCAGGGCAAAAGCGTTTTTCCCGTCGCTGGTACCTTTGATCCTTGGGGCAGTCATCAGTTCAGAAGAAAGAGTTCTGACATTGGAAGCAAGAGGATTTTCGGTGGATGCCAAGAAGACACATGTATTCAATCTGGAAAAGTCTGGGATTGAAAAGCAGGTTACAGCAGCGTCTGTGCTTCTTACCGTTTTAGTCATTGCAGGGAGGGTTGCATTATGGATTTTGTAATTCAGGCAGATCATGTTACATATTCTTATCCGCTGGCGAAGGAGCCTGCGCTGAAACAGCTGAATGTAGGAATTGAAAGAGGAAAATTTTATGGAGTCATTGGGGAAAATGGCGCGGGGAAAACTTCATTTTGTGCACTTCTTCGCGGGTTTATTCCGGAATTCTATAAGGGAGATATGGAAGGTACCGTTTTTGTAGAAGGAAAACCAATCTCGGAATATGGGGGAAACATTGCTTCCAAAATCGGATATGTGTTTCAAAATCCATTTACGCAGATCAGTGGTGTAAAAGATACGGTATTTGAAGAAGTTGCCTATGGTCTGGAGAACATGGGAGTTCCGGTGGAAGAAATTGAAAAAAGGGTTATAGATGTTATGCGAATGACGGATATTGAAGCGCTGGCAGAGAAGAATCCGTTTGATTTATCTGGAGGTCAGATGCAGCGGGTGGCGCTTGCTTCTGTGATCGTGCTGGAACCGGACATTTTAGTGATCGATGAGCCGACAAGCCAGCTTGATCCGGAAGGAACCGAAAGTGTATTTGCAATTATAAAGGCGCTGAAAGACCGGCATAAGACAATTATTCTTGTAGAGCATAAGATTGATCTGATCGCGGAATATGCAGATGAAGTTCTTGTATTTAAAGATGGAGAAATCATTGCATCGGGTGACAAACAGAAAATATTATCGGATATGTCTCTGGCAGAAAAGAACGTAGCGCTGCCGCAGGTGGCGGTTCTCGGAAATAAATTAAAGCAGAGGGGGCTGCCGATTCCTGAGATTCCCGTAACAGAGGAAGAAGCGGTGGAAGCAATTAAGAAGGCATTAAAAGAAAGGGGTATGTAATGAAAGATTTGATATTAAAGGATGTAAGCTTTTCGTACCCGGGAGGATTTCTGGCAGTAGACAAGGTCAATATGAAAATCAAAGGTGGTGAAAATGTCGCTATCGTCGGACAGAATGGCGCGGGAAAAACAACGACTGTCAAGATGATGAATGGACTTCTGAAACCAACGAAAGGAGATGTCCTTATCGGGGATATGAATACAAAAGATTATACGACAGCACAGATTTCCCGGGTAGTTGGATATGTGTTCCAGAACCCGGATGATCAGATATTTCATTCTACAGTAGAAAGTGAAGTGCGGTTCGGACCGAAGATGATGAAGCTGGATCAGGCGGAAGAAGATAAGCGTGTGGAAGAAGCACTTCGTCTTACTGGAATGGATGTATATAAAGATGAGAATCCGTTTAACCTTCCGCTGTCCATAAGAAAATTTGTTACGATTGCAGCGGTGATTGCAATGAATACGGATATTTTAATCTTTGACGAACCGACTGCAGGGCAGGATATGGAAGGGAATCAGAGACTTGGAAATATCTTAAAACTTCTTCATGAACATGGGAAAACAGTGATCACTATTTCACATGATATGGAATTTGTGGCAGACAATTTTCAAAAGATTATTGTTATGGCAAAGAAAAAGGTCGTAAGGGAAGGAACTCCGTCAGAAATATTCTGGGATTTTGAAACACTGGAAAAAGCGATGCTGAAACAGCCTTATGTGAGTCGTGTCTGCAGGGCTTTGGGAATTGAAGGCGGTGTCATCAGCATTGATGAGGCAGTAGAAAAAATAATGGGCAGGGAAAGAGTATGCAGAGAAAAAAGAGATTAATTGCGTTTTTGGCATTTGCCATGTACTTTCTTACGGGCGCTGCCTGCATTGTAGTAGGAAGCAGTCTTCCGCATCTTGTCAAATTATATGACATGGATTTAGAAAAAGTGGTACTGCTCGGATCTGCATATGCAATGGGAAGACTGTCGACAGTATATTTCACGGGACGGATGGTAGAAAAATTCGGACCGATGAAAGTACTGGCAGGCGGAGTACTTATGGTAGCAGCATTTTTGTTCGGCATTCCGACGATCGTAAATTATTATGCGGGAATGTGTTTCGCATTTTTAGGAGGAGTTGGAATGGGAGCCCAGGATACGGTATGTCCGCTTCTTTTAAGCATGGTAGCAAAAGAAAATTATGCAGGATCGCTCAGTGCCGGGCAGGCGCTGTTTGGACTTGGAAGTTTTGCAACTCCATTTCTCGTTGGACTGTTACTGTCAAACAGTCTTCCGTTTTACTATGCATACTATATTTTGTTGGTCGTACCGATCGTGATGCTTGTTATCATTCCGTTTGTAAAATTAGATGGAAAAGGAACCGGGCAGGGGCAGGAAGAAAATGTAAAGCCATTGTATGTAAAGAGGGCATGGATAGCGTATACAGCAATGTTTGTTGTATGTGCGGCATACAGTGCGGTTGTAAACACACTCGGACTTTATATATCCAGCTTTGCGGAAGGAATTGGGATTTCGCCGGCAACCTCCGCATTTATGCTGACTGTCTATAATGTCGGGTGTGTCTGCGGATCATTTTTGTTCGTGATAATCCTGAAAAAAGTAAGTGTACAGTTTGTACTGCTGGGGAATTTTGTACTGGCAGGAGCAGCGCTGCTTCTGTCAAAAATCGTGTGGAAATCTATTTTATCTGCTTTTTTGTGGCAGGCTTTTTCTTAGGGGTACTATTTAGCGTGATCGTAACGATTGCGACAAGAATCGGATACAAAAGAATCAGTGTGGCAAGTTCACTTGTTGCGACAGCAAGTGGCGCCTCGGATATTCTCACCCCGATCGTCACCGGCATGGTAGTGTCAGCACTTGGAATCCATATGTCTGTTGGATATGCAATTTTAATGGCAGCAGTCAGTATTCTGGCTACCGTTATATTGTGGATAAACACCACAGATGTAAAACCGGAAGAGAAATAGAAAATATATGGGAAGGAGATTTGAAAATGGCGGTTCAAAGTAAAGATGTAACAAATAAAGAGGGACAACAATATCATATTTGCTGTGCAAAAGGGGATGTAGGAAGATATGTACTTTTGCCGGGAGATCCATTTCGCACAGACATCATCGCAAAGCATCTGGAAGATGCCAGGCTGGTTGCACATAACAGAGAGCATAAGACCTGGACGGGTACCTTAAATGGAGTGAAGGTTTCTGTTACGAGCACAGGAATGGGAGGCCCTTCAGCCGCGATTGCCGTTGAGGAACTGATCCACTGTGGCGCAGATACCTTTATCCGGATTGGAACTTGTGGAAGGGTAAGCCCGGAAAGCTATGATGAGAGTCTGGAAGGGGTGATCATTACGGGAGCGGTAAGAGATGAAGGAACAACAATCCACTATGTCCCGATTGAATATCCGGCGATGGCAGACCGGCATGTGACGGATGCACTTGCAAAAGCATGTGCGAAGAAAGGTTACAAATTTGCAGAGGGAATCGCACAGTCCAAAGATTCTTTCTACGGTCAGCATGATCCGGACAGTATGCCGAACAGTGACAGACTGCATCAGCGGTGGACGGCATGGAAGAAGAGCCGGGTGATGGCATCAGAAATGGAAACTGCCGCATTGTTTATTGTGTCTTCTGTCAGGGGCGCAAGAGCCGGGGCGATTATGGCATATGGAAGTATGAATGATCATACAATCGAACTTGCGTGTGATGCGGTTAAGATTTTAATCGAAAGAGACAAAGCAAATGCAGAGGAAATACCGTAACATGACAGCAGAGCCTTTGGATCATAGTTTCCCGGGAAAATAGGAGGAAAAAACAATGGATAGAAGGAAAAAGATTATAATTGATACAGACTGTGGCTCAGATGATGCGATGGCGATCGCAATGGCATTAAATGATCCGGACTATGAAGTTCTTATGTGCGTTGCAGTATCAGGCAATGTACATGTAGATCAGGCAGCGCTTAATACACTGACGACAATTGAATATGCAAAGTCATATGAACCGCCGGTATATAAAGGCTGTGGGAAAATGCTTTTGAAAGAACTGATTTATGCACACGAAACACATGGAAATGACGGTATGGGTGATATTGGGCTTGTACCGCAGCGCCTGAAAGTGCAGGATGGAAATGGTGTTCTGAAAATGCTTGAGGCGCTTCGGGCAAGCGAGGAAGGAGAGATTGATATTGTAGCACTGGGTCCGCTTACGAATCTTGCACTTGCAATCCGGCTCGATTATGAGACGATGAAGAAGGCAGGACGCATCGTCATTATGGGAACAGCCGGGCTTGGGGCTGGCAATGTAACTCCGGTAGCTGAGTTTAATATATGGCAGGATGCAGAAGCAGCGAAGATCGTTGTGGAATCGGAACTGGAAGAAATTATTTTTGTAGGCTGGGATGCATGTCTTGGCGACAGTATGTTAAATCCGCAGGAGATTGACAAAATCCGCACCGGAAGTGAACTGGGGAAATTTGCCATTGCCTGCAACAGATGTCTGCTGGAAATGAACCGGGAAAGATTTGGGGATTATTATCTTGATATGGCAGATCCGTCGGCAATGGCTGCAGCTCTTTATCCGGAGTGTATCGATCAATGTGAAAAATATTATTGTGAAGTAGATGTTTCAAATGGACCTAGTTATGGAAGTGTGCTTGTTGACTCTAATTTTTTCTCGGGAAAAGAACCGAATGTATTTATTTGCAGTAAACTGGATGCGCAGAAATATAAGGAATATATTTATAAAACATTACATGTAGATTAGGAGGAATCAAAATGGGTGAATTAAAAGTGAAATTTTTGATGGGACCGGCAGAGTGCAACGACAGAAATATTCCGTCATACAGTGACAAATTTTTAAAAGAGTTAGGCGATGCGCTTGGAGAAAAGATTGTATGTGCGGAAATGGAGGAAGTCAAGCATCAGGCTCTTCCGGTATATTTCATTGCATCCGGTGGAGCAGAACGGGGCTTTGAAGCTATCTATGAACAGACGAAAGAACCTTATATTCTCCTTACTACACCGGCCTATAATTCGCTGGCGGCTTCTATGGAAATTATGGGATTTTTGCAGGAGCATCAATTAAAAGGCGAGATTCTGCATGGATCCGCCGAAGTTATTGCAAAGCGGCTTGCCGTATTAACAAGAGTAGCGGAAGCAAAAGAAAAACTGGCGCATGCCAGATTAGGATGTTTTGGAGAACCCGGGGGACTGATCGCAAGTGATTCGGATTTTGAAACATTGAAAAGAACAAGTGGGATGGAAGCAGTACTTTTCGGCCTGGAGGAACTTGTGGATGAATATCAGAAAGGCGGCTATCCGGAAAACAAGTATACAGAAGAACTAAAAAAGAAATCGTTTAATATAGAAGAAACAGAAAAAGCATTACATGTTTATGGAGCACTGAAACGATTGATTGAAAAATACAATCTTTCCGGTGTTACTGTAAAATGTTTTGATCTTTTGGAGATGATCCACACGACAGGCTGCCTGGCACTTGCGATATTAAATGCAGAAGGAATCCCGGCAGCTTGTGAAGGGGATCAGAAGAGCCTTGTAAGTATGATGGTTTTAAATGCGCTTACGCAAGAATCCGGCTTTATGGCAAATCCAAGCTGCATGGATCCGGAAAAAAGCGAGATTATTTTTGCACACTGTACACTTCCGATCGATATGCCGGATGAGTATTGTCTGACAACTCATTTTGAATCAGGCATCGGCGTTGCGGTGGCAAGCGATATAAAGGCGCAGCCAATGACCATTTTTAAATGTGACGAGACGATGAAAAGATATTATGCAGGACGTGCCGGTTTGATAGAGACAATGCATCGGGAAGATCTGTGCCGTTCCCAGATGAAACTTTCTCTTGCGGATGGTACGGAATATTTTGCAAATGCGCCGATCAGCAATCATCATATTATCTGCAAAGGAGATTGGAAAGAGGTTATTGATGAATACTTCCGGCAAATGGAATAGGATGTGATTACATTCCCAAGAGAAAGATGCGGATGTTTTCCTGGATGAGAGAAGTTGCAAATTCAGGAAAATATTCGCATTTTTCTCTTGATTTTAAACAGAGGGGAATAAAACGGTATGAAAAGGAAATAAAGTATATTAAAGTGTGAACTATAAATTATATAAGCAAGTAAAGACCGAGAGAAGGCTTGAAATAAGATAACATTTATGTTATCATGCAATCAAGAAAGGATTACAAAAGAAAAATGTACAAAATAGAATTTTATGAAGATAAAAATGGTCACTCAGAAATAGCAGATTATTTTTATGAACTTGCCAAAAAGGCTAAAACAGATAAGAATGCAAGAATAAACAAAAATAAAATTTTTTCATATATGAAAGCACTGGAAGAATATGGAACGAGAGTAGGAAATCCGATTGTAAAACATATAGAAGGAAATTTATGGGAATTAAGACCGTTGAAGAATAGAATCTTTTTCTTTTATTGGAAAGATGATAAATTTGTGTTAGTGCATCATTTTATAAAGAAAACACAAAAGACTCCGAAAAAAGAAATTGAGAAAGCATTGTCAAATATTCAGGATTGGATAAAAAGAAAAGGAGAATGATTATGAAAAAATATACAAATTTTGATGAAATGTTCAATGATGACGATTATGTATCTCAAGAAGAACGTGAACAAATTAATTTTCAGGTGGAGTTAATTGGTAAAATTATTGAAGCAAGAGAATCAAAGGGATTGTCACAAAGAGAACTGGCAGAATTATCGGGAATTAAGCAGCCTGCCATTGCCAGAATGGAAAGTATGAAAACAATTCCCAAGATTGATACATTGTTTAAAATACTTGCTCCAC
>CAUWEA010000094.1:0-9317 GCA_963557735.1 uncultured Faecalimonas sp.
ATCAATCTGATCTTTATTTACAATGATCTTTGATGTAGATAACGGCTTAAACGGACACCCGTCAATATACTCCTCAATCTCTTCAATAATCTGCTCAATACGGCTGCTCATAGTTACACTCTCCTTTTGGTTTTCATCTTTTCTTCTATCTTATCTACGACCAGTTCCGGCACAAACTGTGTGATGTCGCCTCCAAATGCTGCCACTTCCTTTACAGTTGTCGAACTCAGAAACGAATACTCCAGACTTGTCGTCAGAAACATCGTCTCAATCTCTGGCTCTAGCTTGTGATTAGTCTGTGACATCTGCAACTCATACTCAAAATCTGTGATCGCGCGCAGTCCTCTCACGATTACCTTCGCACCGATCTGCTTTGCAAATTCTACCAACAATCCGTCAAAAGCCATCACCCTGACATTTGGCAGATCTTTTGTCACTTCTTCTAGTATTCTAACACGTTCTTCCACAGAAAACAACGGCGTTTTTGCTTTATTGTGCAACACACCGACAATTAATTCATCGACGATCTGACTGGAACGCCGGATCATATCCAGATGTCCAAACGTAACCGGATCAAAACTTCCCGGATAAATTGCTCTTAACATACTCTTTCGCTTCCTTCCAGTGCAAGGAATAAATGCAGATTTGTCTTGTATTCCTTCCTCTTTAAGATGGAGAATCCAAAGGACTCCACATAAGAGAAATCGGTTGATCTTGATGCCTCCACAATGATCACACTGTCCTCATCGATCAGTTTTGACTCTGCAAGATATTCAAGCACCTGCTTCTCCAGCAGCTTATTATATGGAGGATCCATAAAAATATAATCAAATGTCTTTGATCCTTCCATGCGCCGGAGCGCTGTCATAACATCCGCTGCCATCGTCACTGCACGTTCTTCCAGTTTTGTTTTCTTCAGATTTTCTTTGATACACGCCATCGCTTTCGGATTCTGTTCGACAAATACAGCCTCCCCGGCTCCCCGGCTGAGCGCCTCGATCCCGATCCCTCCGCTTCCGGCAAACAGATCCAGAAATCTGCAGTCATATAAATAAGGAGAAATCATATTAAACAGCGTTTCCTTAATGCGGTCTGTCGTTGGTCTTGTATCCATACCGTCCAGTGTCTTTAATTGTAATCTCTTGGCACTTCCTGCAATAACTCTCATAAATTCTCCTTTCTGACGTTTACTTTCCCCGCAAATACTCCGTCTTTCTTTTCAAAAAGTACATCGGTTCCCGTCTATTATATAAACTTGTTGTAATATTGTCAAATGCAAAAAAGATTGTGCTGACGCACAACCTTTAGACTTTATGGAACTCTTCCACATTGATTACGAAGATCGTCGCTCCTCCTGCTTCCACTGTGATCGGAACGAAAGAATAGTTGCTGACCGGAGCTCCGCTTCCCATATATGGCGCCTGCACTTCAATCTGCTGTCTCTTTGCACACTCCTCTTTCACGATCTGGATCACTTCCGGAACTTTCTCATCTTCCGTACCGATCATCAACGTCGTATTTCCTCTCTTTAAGAATCCACCGGTACTGGAAAGCTTTGTGACACTGAATTTATTCTCATTCAGTTTTCTCGTTGCTCTTTCACTGTCTTCATCATGTACGATTGCATATACTAACTTCATTTGAAAGCCCCCTTCACATGCTCTTGCTTTTCCGTTATTTTACCATTTTTTCCTGAGATATGCAATCAAAAGAATGAGAAAAAGCGCATAGGTTTCTCCCATACGCTCTTCTCATCTCTTTACTGTCTGTCAAATATCCCGGCTTATTTACCAGCCATCTGTTTTTCCTGCTGCTCGATCATTTTTTTCACCATATATCCACCAACAGATCCGTTCTGTCTGGATGTGAGGTCTCCGTTGTATCCTTCTGTTAAAGGCACACCAAGCTCGTTTGCCACCTCATATTTGAATTTGTCTAATGCTTCCTTTGCTTCTGGTACTGCTGTTCTGTTTGATGAACGACTTGCCATGATTGTTTCCTCCTTTAAATCACTATCTTTTTTGTTTTTGTAACAGTTGTTTTTTGTTACATGGATAGTATGTGGAGTTTTTATATTATTACACTGGAAATTTTTTCTTTTTATTTTTCACAAAAGGCAGTCCCCGCATCATTGGCACACATACACTTTTTTGCTTTTATAATGTATTTTCTATCGAGCTTTCCCGCATAGAAGCCCGGATATACTCCCGCAGATTCCTGCACTCCTCCTCTTCAAGTCCTTTTCCATTTTTCAGGATCCAGTCTGCCGCCTCATTGGCTTTCTGAAGGATCTTCGCATCCTGAAAAACATCGCCAAGTCTGAAATCCATCAGGCCGCTCTGCCGGATCCCGAAAAGATCTCCTGGTCCCCGGAGTTTCAGATCTTCATTTGCAATATAAAACCCATCATTGGAGCGATTTAAAATTTCCAGACGTTCCTTTGTCTCTTTCCCTTTGGAACCACTCATAAAAATACAGTAGGACTGATGCTTCCCTCTGCCGACACGGCCTCTCAGCTGATGAAGCTGCGCCAGACCAAACCGCTCTGCATTTTCAATCATCATCACAGTCGCATTTGGGACATTGATCCCGACTTCGATGACCGTTGTAGAGACAAGTACCTGCGTCTCATTTTTCCCAAACCGCTCCATAATTTCATCTTTTTGCGCCTGCTTCATCTTTCCGTGCAGAACATCTACGCAGATTCCCTCTCCCAGTTCCTCTTTCAGCGTGCTGGCATAATCAATGACATTCTCCGCCTCCAGATGCTCGCTCTCTTCCACCATCGGACAGATCACGTAGCACTGCCTTCCTTCCGCCACCTGGCGTCTGATAAACTGATAGGCAGTTTTCCGGTAACTTGTATCGACCACACAGTTTTTGATCGGGAGACGGTCTGCCGGAAGTTCATCGATCACCGATACATCCAGATCCCCATATAAAATGATCGCCAGTGTCCGCGGGATCGGAGTTGCACTCATGACAAGAATATGCGGCAATTCTCCTTTCCCTGCAAACTGTTCCCGCTGTTTCACCCCGAATCTGTGCTGTTCATCGGTGACAACAAGCGCCAGATTCGCATACGTTACTTTCTCCTGGATCAATGCGTGCGTACCGATGATGATCTGTACCTCCCCGGATGCGATCCTCTCACAGGCAAGCCGTTTTTCCTTCGCTGTCATAGATCCGGTCAGTAATTCTGCTTTCAGCGGGATCTGATACTGCTCAAACATCTCTGTGACCGAATCAAAATGCTGTCTTGCAAGCACCTCTGTCGGAGCCATCATAGCGCCCTGCCAGCCACAGAATGCCACACTCATCAGGCTGAGCACTGCTATGATCGTCTTCCCGGATCCGACATCCCCCTGTATCAGGCGCGCCATCGTATGTTCTCCCGCCATATCCATCTGAAGTTGTTCCCACACTTTTTTCTGCGCATTTGTCAGCTCATATGGAAGCTTCCCGAGAAATGCTTCTACCTCTTTTGACGGGCGAACCGGAAACTGGTTCCTGCTTCGCTCCTTCTTTTCCTTCATCTGCCGCAGCGAAAGGATAAACACGAGAAATTCTTCAAAGACAAGGCGTTCTCTCGCCTGGTAAAATTCTTGTTTTTCCTTCGGGAAATGGATTCCCCTCACCGAAAAATTATACTCTGCCAGATGGTATTTCATGCGCACAGATGCCGGGAGGATCTCGCTTTTCAGTTCCAGATAATCAAGCGCCTGCCGCACCGCTTTCATCACCGCATTATTGGTCAGCCCTGCCGTCAGAGGATAGATTGGCTGCAGCGTATCCAGTTTTTTCTCATAATTCTCCTCCGGAGAGAAGATCTCCGGATGCTCCAGCACCCTGACCCCTTTTTTCGTCACAACTCTTCCGCGCAAAATGACAATCTGGCCATTTCGCAATGTATTCCGCAAAAACGGCATCCGGTACCATACTACTTTCAATGTTCCGGTCAGATCTTTCAGATATCCGCTCGTAACCTGCGCCCCCCGGCTGCTTACCTGAAGTGCTCCGTAAATCATACCTTTGACCGCCTGCACTTTCTGCTCCTGCACTTCTCCGATACTGACCGGCGGATCATAGACGTCGTATCCGCGCGGAAAATACCGGATCAGATCTCCAACTGTAAAAACTCCCAGTTTCCGAAACAGCTTCTCTGTCTTCTCGCCGATCCCTTTTAATTCTCCGACACCAGACTGTTCATTCATGTATCTCTTTCTCCTTCCCCCGCATGATCTTCTGTAAAAACTTTACATTTCATTCCGGTTTACGAACCTTTTATTTTCCCAGCATTTCTTTATGGAACTGAACTTCTTCCATAAGAAAAACAGAAAAAGCCGCAAAATAAGTCTTATGTGGCAGGATTTCTTCTCTTTCTGCTCTCCTCCTGCATATCCCGATCTTATCTCGCGGCAACTTTTCAATTCATTTTTTCTGATACCAGAACTTCCCCGATCGCTCCTACTCTACGGACACTACATAATAGTAGATCGGCTGTCCTCCGAAATGAGTATCCACATCGACATCCGGATAAATCTCCTCCAGCTCTGCTGTGAATCTGTCTGCCTCTTCCTCGGATACATCCTCCCCATAGTACAGGCTGATCAGTTCTGACTCCTCTGTGACAAGCTGTGCCAGCATCTCTTTTGTCGTCTCCTCCACAGAAGTTCCGACAGAAAGGATTCCGCTGTCTCCAATTCCCATAATATCGCCCTGGTGGATCTCCTTGTCATCGATCTTTGTATCTCTGACTGCATAGGTTACCTGCCCGGATCTGACATTTTTGATCTCTTCCAGCATCGTCTCCTCATTCCAGTCCGCATCACTTTCCGGTGAGAAGTTGATGATCGCTGTGATTCCCTGCGGTACAGTCTTTGTCGGGATCACAATGATATCCTTATCTTCCGTCAGCGCTTTCGCCTGATTTGCTGCAAGAATAATATTCTTGTTGTTCGGAAGAATGAAAATATGTTTTGCATGAACCGCATCGATCGCAGTGAGCATGTCCTCTGTACTCGGGTTCATCGTCTGACCGCCCTCGATGATATAGTCTGCGCCAAGTTCCCGGAAAATCTCGTTCATTCCCTCTCCAATGGAAACTGCGATAAATCCCATATCCTTCATCGGAACTTCCTTCTTCCCGGCAGCCTGCTGTGCTGCGAGTTTCTCTGCATCACGGATCAGCTTTTCCTGATGCTCTTCGCGCATATTGTCAATCTTCATGCGGGAGAGCTGTCCATACGTCAGTGCCTTCTGGATCGCAAGACCCGGATCATTTGTATGGACATGGATCTTAACGATCTCATCATCTGCAACACACACGATAGAATCTCCAATCGACTCAAGGTATGCCTTAAATTCCATCTCATCCGCCTCTGAGAAGTACTTCTCTGTCATAATGATAAATTCTGTACAGTAACCGAATTTGATATGTGCAGTCGCCTCCTGGCTTACTTTTGTCACAGAAGCACCGGTTCCTGCCGAAATCGCACTGTAATCAACTTCCTTGCCGAGGAATGCATCGTAAGCGCCCTTCAATACTTCCAGCAGTCCCTGCCCGCCGGAATCCACAACACCTGCTTCCTTCAATACCGGAAGCATCTCCGGTGTCTGGGAAAGAACATGCTCAGCATGTGCGATCACCTGCGGGATAAACTCTTCCAGATCATCGGTCTCTCCGACTAACTCCATCGCCTTCTCGGCAATTCCTCTTGCGACAGTGAGGATCGTTCCTTCCTTCGGTTTCATAACAGCTTTGTAGGCAGTTTCCTTTGCTTTCTCACACGCATTGGCAAGAACAACCACATCTACTTCTTCATAATCCCGGATCCCTTTCGTAAATCCACGGAACAACTGGGAAAGGATTACACCTGAATTTCCTCTTGCGCCTCTGAGAGAGCCGGAAGAGATCGCCTTTGCAAGCGCCCCCATCTCCACTTTCTCCAGTGCAGATACTTCCTTTGCCGCCGACATGATCGTCAGCGACATATTTGTTCCGGTATCTCCATCCGGAACCGGAAATACATTCAGTTCATTGATAAATTCTTTCTTTGCTTCTATGTTCGCAGCTCCTGCCAGAAACATGCTTCTGACCATCTCTGCATTCATTGTCTTCATCGCCACAATGAGTTCCTCCTTAACTAATCAATAACTCTTACGCCTTCTACGAAGATATTGATCTTCTCCACCGGCATACCAGAAAATTCTTCTACTTTATATTTGACGTTACTGATCAGATTATCAGATACCGCCGAAATACTAACCCCGTATACAACGATCACATGAAAGTTTAAAGTAATCTTGTTCTCATCTGAGATGGATACCTGAATCCCGTGTGTCAGGCTTTCTTTCTTTAGTAATTTTACAAGTCCGTCCTTCATGCTGACTGCTGCCATTCCGACGATCCCGAAACATTCCACAGCAACTGAACCTGCATACTTTGCAATTACCTCTGAATCAATAGTAATGATTCCAAGTTCCGTACTCATACAACCTTTCATATCTATTCCCTCCAATTCTTCTGGATTTTTCGCTTAACATGCATTTAACATATGTATTATACTCTGTTTTAACTTACTTTACAAGAATTCCGGTTAAAGTTTTTCCTTTTTGAATTTTATGCTTGCAAAATCCGATACTTTCTGATAGAATAAACAGTGTTATGAGTCTAAAGAAGACTATTAAGATCGTTAGGAGGTGCAATTATGGCTAAATGTGCTATTTGTGAAAAGGGTGCTCACTTCGGAAACAACGTAAGTCACTCTAATAGAAAAACACCAAAAATGTGGAAATCAAATGTAAAATCAGTAAGAGTTAAAACAGAAGGCGGTTCTAAAAAAATGTATGTTTGTACTTCTTGCTTAAAATCCGGCAAAGTTGAACGTGCTTAATCAGCCTTAGAAAAGAGCCTGTATCTTATCGTTTTGATAAATGGTAAGATACAGGCTCTTTTTTGCTGTCAATAAAAATAATAACGGTTCTGCTCCGTCAACAGCTAAATAACAGATACCCTGCCAGAATACATACAAGAATCAGCAGAACCGTCCAGAAAGTATTTTCGAGGAACATTGCAACAAACATCCCGATCGCCACAAAAAACAGTGCAAATCCCATCACCCGTTTCATTTCTGTCCCCCGCCTGATACTTTCTTTACTTTCATTCTATGCGGTGTTTCAGGTCTTATGCCTGTTCTTCTCCGTCTTTTTCTGCCTCGCTCAGCATCTCATTTACTTCTTGTTCTGTTACCTTCTTTTCTCCTTTCGACGTAAAACGGTCGATCGCCTCCGGTACCATATCGAGGATCTTTGTGATCGTATCCTGATTTTTAATATTGACCAGCCTTGTTGTGCCATTCTGGATCACAAGCACTGCGCTTGGCGACATTTTTCCTCCAAGTCCGCCTCCTGCTCTGTCCTTCTGTTCAGCTGCAAACGCACCTGCTCCGACACCAAAAGAAACTTCCACTAGTGGAAGGATGATCGTATCCCCGATGTGAATCGCTTCTCCTACTACAGTCTTCGAAGAAAGGACGCTGTCCATCCCACGAAAAAGAGCTTCCACTGTTCCGCTAAATTTGTTCTCTGCCATTGTTTTTCCTCCTACCATTTTAACTTTTTAATATCTATGATGATTTTTCTTACATCTCTGTCTGCAAAGAGTCTCCACACGATCATGACCATCCGCACATTTTGGATGTTCCCTTTTATATGCGCAGATCCCTCCAGCACCGGATGTTCAAAATCCGGCACGATCACCGTATGTTCTCCGAGAAACGGAAACAGCACACCGAGCACCGCCAGCAGCTGCCCGGTCATCGCCGGGTCTTCCAGTCCTATTTTCCCTACAATTTTAATATTTTCAGGAGAAATATCCCGGAAAAACACCCCCGTTTCCTTTGCCAGTTTCCGAAAGGCTCTCTGATGGGAGGCATCATGCAGAAACTGCTCTGCCTGCTCTTTCTTCCCACGGATATTTCTTCCAGTCGCCAGCAGCTTCTCCCAAAATGCTCTAAAGCCATCGATCCATGCAAGAACCTTCGCCTGCATCCGCTGCCACAGAGATTTTTTCCGCTTTTTGGAACTTGGGTACTTCCCGAACGAAGAAACTTTTCTTTTTTCTTCCAATTTTCTGCCCGTTTCCTGCGTTTCCTGCTCCCGGATCACTCCCTCTGTACGGCACATTTCAGCATTCGGATGTTCCTCTTTCTGCTCCTCTTCATCGCTCTCTTCTGAATTTGCATCATCGGCTTTTCTTTCTCCCGAAAAAAAGTCCTTCCAGACTATCCTCATCTTCAGGTTAGCTTTTCCCTCTTTCCAGCTGACCATCAGAAAAAACAATCTCCACATCCAGGAAATCTCCAGATTTGCTTCCAGTGTTTCTACACTGTTCTGGCAGGATAGATCTGCCTTATACCGGATCGGAACAAATAAAGCCAGACCTATCACAAGCAGGGCAAGCAGCAGGATCGCCAGCAAAAGAATCCCTATCCACTTTAAAATCAGCAACAATATATGCAGCATAGCTTTCTCCATCAGATCCTTTCCTGAATATATTTTTTTATCTCAAGTGTCTTTGTCGCCTCATACACTTCCCCGGCGATCTCTTCTACAGCGCATACGCTTCCGGCTCGTTTGCCGCAATCCCGACGATCCAGGGATCTTCTCTGAAATAAAGTGGCTGAAGCAGCATTGCCGTGTGGTAGATCTCAAACTGCTCTCCCTCCTTCCGGGAAAGCACGATCACATATGCCTGAAGCTGTGGCCTTTTCCGTTTGATATTCCGCAGGACTGTCTTCTCTTTTCCTTTCAGAGAATCCCCGACATATAAATTTTTATAAATATTCATCCGTCCGCCTTCTTTATCTCTTCTCATCTTTTCCCAAAATATGCTGTCCTTATTCATAATAATAAGCATTCATGACTGCTTTTGCAACCGGAATCGCTCTTCCTCCGGTCTGCATCTCATTTCCCTCGACAATCACACTGACGACGATCTCCGGATCTTCTACATTTGTGAATCCGACAAACCAGGAATGACTCTGCCCATCTGAACCATACTCTGCAGTTCCGGTCTTTCCTGCCACACTGTAACTTTATCACGAGAGTTCCATACCGGTTCCCTGCGTGACAACAGATGTCATATACTGTGTCAGAACCGACGCTTCCTCCGCTGTCATCAGCTCCTTATAGACCGCCGGCTTATTCTTCTTAACCGGAGTTCCAGTATAATTTGTCACCTCGCTGACAAGATATGGCTTCATCAGTTTTCCGCCATTTGCCACTGCCGAAGTGATCAGCGCCATATGGTAAGG
>CAUWEA010000095.1:0-9238 GCA_963557735.1 uncultured Faecalimonas sp.
CCACTGACAACAGTCGGTTCGAGATGAAGCTTCAGTTCGGAATGATGTTCCAGCGGCTTTTCAATCCGATCCATTTTTTCCAGCAGCTTTTCGCGGCTTTCTGCACGTCGGATTGATTTTTCACGGTTGAAAGAGCGCAGCTTTCGGATTACTTCTTCCTGATGACGGATCTCCTGCTGCTGATTGAAATATTCTTTCATCTTTGCCTCGCGGATCTGCTGTTTCTTCTGGGCAAATTCAGAATAGTTTCCCTGGAACATCATGATCTCGCCAAATTCAATTTCGATCACTTTTGTGACGACACGGTTGATGAAGTATCTGTCATGGGAGACGAGAAGGACAGCTCCCGGGTAATTAGACAGATAGGTTTCAAGCCAGGCGATCGAATTTAAGTCGAGGTGGTTTGTCGGCTCGTCAAGAAGCAGGATGTCCGGTTTTGTTAAAAGTAATTTTCCAAGTGCCACGCGGGTCTTTTGCCCGCCGGATAGATTATCCACACATTTGTCAAATTCCGATTCGCTAAACCCGAGTCCTTTTAAGACACCGACGATCTCGCTCTTGTAGGCATATCCGTCTGCGCGCTCAAAGGCAGCGCTTAATTTATGGTAGGTATGTAAAAGCTGTTCCAGCGCTTCCCCGCTCTTACTCTGCATCTGTTCTTCGAGCTGTCTGAGCTGTGTTTCCATCTGGATCAGGTCTGCTTTGGCACTTTCTACTTCCTGATAGATCGTATTACCTGACAGAAGCGCCTGATGCTGCGCCAGATAGCCGATCGTTTTCCCTTTGGCAAGGATGATCTCTCCGCTGTCCACCGGGATTTCCCGCATGATCATCTTTAAGATCGTTGATTTCCCGGCACCGTTTAAACCGACGAGAGCCGCTTTTTCATGTTCCTCTATATGAAAAGAGCCATTTTTGACAATGACTTGTTCTAAAAAAGCTTTTTTTAGATTATGGCATGCTAAAACCATGTTGTTTCCTCCTTGATCAATTGTTGCAGGCTGACTATCATTTAGCGGAAATAACTTCTTTTTCCCGCATTTTTCTGTATCAGTCCCCTTCAATTATAGCGGATATCAAAGAAAATACAACTAAAAAGAAATGAAAAGTTTGACTTTGCGGAAACAATTTTATATAATAAGATGTAATAAAAAGTGGGGACGGTGAACATTCGTGACAGAAAGACAGATTTCTCAGGCAGTTATCAGACGTCTGCCAAGATACTATCGGTATTTAGGTGAACTTCTGGAAAATGGAGTGGAGCGCATTTCATCCAATGACCTGAGCAAGAAAATGAAAGTAACTGCTTCCCAGATTCGTCAGGATCTGAATAACTTTGGCGGATTTGGTCAGCAGGGCTATGGATACAATGTAAAATATTTATACACAGAGATCGGGAAGATCCTGGGACTTGACAAGACACATAATATTGTGATCATCGGCGCCGGGAATCTTGGTCAGGCACTTGCCAATTATGCAGCATTTGAGCGGAGCGGATTCCTTTTAAAAGGGATTTTTGATATTAACCCGACATTGAAGGGGATGACGATCCGTGACGTTCCGATCCGGATGATGGAAGAACTGCCTGAATTCGTAAAGAATAATGACATTGAGATCGCAGCACTTACGATTCCAAAGACAAAAGCAGTGGAAGTGGCAGAACTTCTTGTAGATAACGGGGTGCGGGCAATTTGGAATTTTGCACATACGGATCTGAACCTTCCAAAGAATGTTATTGTAGAAAATGTGCATCTTTCAGAAAGTCTGATGCGGTTATCTTACAATGTAAATCGCTATAATTATTTTAATTCAAAGGAATAGCTGAGATGATCCTTGGAGTTGGAACTGATATGATAGAAATAGAGCGGGTGAGAAAAGCGTGTGAAAAGCAGGCTTTTTTTACGCGTTGTTTTTCCATTCGGGAGCAGGAGCTGATCCGCGGACATATGGAAAAAGCCGCAGGAAATTTTGCAGTCAAGGAAGCAGTGGCAAAAGTATTCGGAACCGGATTTTCCGGCTTCCGACCAGGAGATATTGAGGTGCTTAGGGATGAGAGGGGAAAGCCTTATGTAAATCTTCTGTGCGGAGCAAAGCGGGTTGCAGTTGCTTTGGGCATTACAAAAATCCATGTTTCTATTACTAATACAGACTGTTATGCTATGGCATTTGCAGTAGGAGAGGGTGAATATGATGAGATATCTGCCGACGGGAGCGCAGATGAAAGAAGGAGACCAGAAAACCATTTGTGACATGGGGATGCCATCGATGGTTTTGATGGAGCGGGCGGCACTTGCCGTTGTAGAAGAAATGAAAAAAGCGCAGCTGGATCTGAAAAAGGTACTGGTTGTATGTGGATCTGGAAATAATGGGGGAGATGGATTCGCGGTGGCGAGGCTTTTGCATTTGCAGGGGCATGCGGTGGAAGTCTGGTCTGTTGGGAAGCAGTCTTCTATGACAGCAGAGACAAGGCTGCAAATGGAGATTGCGCGAAACTATGGCGTTCCGGTAAAAGATGCAGTTCCAGAAGCGGATCATACAGTGATCGTAGATGCGATTTTCGGAATCGGATTGTCAAGACAGGTTTCCGGGGCATATCATAATGTAATCGACAGTGTAAACCGGATGAAAGGGAAAAAGGTTGCAGTAGATATTCCATCAGGGATTTCAGCAGATACCGGGGAAGAGATGGGAATCGCCGTTGCGGCAGATCTTACCGTGACGTTTGCATTTGAAAAAATCGGAATGTTGTTTGGAAAAGCACGCACCTTTGTTGGAAAACTTGTAACGGTACCGATTGGGATTGAGCCGTCAGTATACGGTGGAAGAAAAGATATTTGTTATACTTATGACCGCCCGGATTTAAAAACGCTGCTTCCGAAGCGGGATCCGAATGGGCATAAAGGCACTTTTGGAAAGGTACTCTTGATCATGGGAAGTCCGGGAATGGCAGGTGCTGCTTATTTCAGCGCCAGAGCTGCATATCTGGCGGGAGCCGGTCTTGTGCAGATCTATACGGCAAAGGAGAATCAGATGAGTCTTCAGCAGCTGCTTCCGGAGGCAATTGTGACGACCTATGATGCATATGAGGAAGCAAAATTAAAAGAACTTCTTGCATGGGCAGATGTGATCGGGATTGGTTCCGGACTTTCTGTCGGGAAGACGGCACAGCGCATGCTTTCCTGCACACTTCGCAATGCAAACAAGCCATGTGTGATCGATGCAGACGGATTGAATCTCCTTGCCAAAGACCAGGAACTGTTTTCCAGCCTGACAGCAGACTGCGTGCTGACACCGCATCTGAAAGAAATGTCAGGGATTTGCGGGCATTCCATTAAGGAACTAAAAACGGATCGATTCCGCTGTTTTCGGGAATTTACAGAGGCAACTCCATCGGTGTGCGTCATGAAAGATGCAAGAACACTTGTGGGGAAAAAGGATTTTCCCGTTTATGTAAATACTTCAGGGAACCAGGCCATGGCAAAAGGCGGCGCCGGAGATGTGCTTGGCGGTGTGATCGCAGGGCTGCTGGCGCAGGGGATGAAGCCATATGAAGCAGGAGTGCTCGGTGTGTTCCTCCACGGACTTGCAGGGGATGACGCGCAAAGAAGAAAGGGCAGTTATAGCGTGCTTGCAAGTGATATTCTGGAAGGGATCGCAGAAGTACTGGGAGAGGAAAGCAGGGAAGCTGTTTTCTGAAACATGCAAGAGAAAATAAAAAAGCAGTAAGGGGCAGATTTATGAAGACTTATAGCAGAGTATACGCAAAAATAGATTTAGATGCGGTAGCATGGAATATGGAACAGATGAAAAAGAACATCAGGGAAGGTACAGAGATCGTTGCTGTGATCAAAACGGATGGCTACGGGCACGGAGCAGTGCAGGTTGCCTCCATGCTGGAATCCTATGATTATGTGTGGGGATATGCAGTGGCAACACTGGATGAGGCAGTTGTGCTCCGGGCAGCAGAAATCCAGAAGCCGATCCTTGTTCTTGGCTGTATTTTCCCGGACCAGTATCCAGAAATGCTCGAGCATGAGATCCGCATGAATGTCTATACAAAGGAGATGGCAGAAGCGATTTCTGCCCTGGCAGTCGAAAAAGGGGAGCAGGCGTATGTACATATTAAACTGGATACCGGAATGGCAAGGCTTGGATTTCCGATAGAAGAAAACAGCGTCAGGGAAATCTGTGAGATAGCTGCTCTTCCAAATCTGGTTTTGGAGGGCGTGTTCACTCATTTTGCAAAAGCCGATGAAAAAGATAAAACATTTACAGAGATGCAGTTGGAAAAATTTGAATGGATGACAAAGGCGCTGGCAGAAAAAGGGGTATCATTCCCATATGTTCACGCCTCCAACAGTGCGGGGATCATAGATGTCCGGAAAGCAGATTACAATCTGGTCCGCGCGGGAATTGCCATTTACGGGCTCTATCCTTCGGAGGAGGTAAATAAAGAAGCGGTGCAGTTAAAGCCTGCGCTCTCTTTGAAAAGCCATATTGCATTTGTAAAGGATATCCCTGCAGGAACCCCGGTAAGTTATGGCGGTGATTTCGTGTCACAGCATCCGATGCGGATCGCGACAATCCCGATCGGATATGGGGATGGTTATCCAAGAAGCCTCTCTGATAACGGTTATGTCTTGATCCGCGGGAAAAAGGCGCCGATCATCGGAAGAATCTGCATGGATCAGTTTATGGTGGATGTCTCAGAGATCCCGGATGCAAAATTCGGGGATAAAGTGACGCTGATCGGCAGGGATCAGGAGGAATATCTTCCGGTTGAAACATTAAGTGAGCTGTCAGGCAGATTTAACTATGAGTTTGTCTGTGATCTTGGAAAGCGCATCCCGCGTGTCTATATGCAGAATGGAAAAATCGAAGAACAGGTAGATTATTTTGCTTAAATAAAATAAAGCTCGAAAGAATACATCCGAGAAAAGAGGAAATACTGTTTGTATCTTGAAGAATCGGAGTGTGAACAGAGTGATTGTAAAACGAGGGGATATTTTTTATGCAGATTTAAGTCCGGTTGTCGGATCTGAGCAGGGAGGGATCAGACCAGTTCTGATCATACAGAATGATATTGGGAACAAACATAGTCCGACTGTCATCTGCGCTGCCATCACATCGAAGATGAACAAGGCAAAACTGCCGACACACATCGAGATCGATGCAAAAAAGTGCAGGCTGGTAAAAAATTCAGTGGTACTGTTGGAGCAGGTCCGCACGATTGACAAGCAAAGACTCAGAGAGCAGGTTTGCCATCTGGATCAGGAACTAATGAAAAAAGTCAATGAAGCTTTGAGGATCAGCCTGGAGCTTCATACATAGTAAAGGAGTAAATGATGGAAGACGATAGGCGTCTGTGGAAAATTTTAAAACAGATATTATCCGGAGAAAGCCCGGAAAGCAAAGAAGAAGTGCGGGAGACCGTTGAACATGTGCTGGAAGAATGCGGAAGTCAGAACTATCTGGAAGGGAATGAAGTGCGCATGATCAAAAATGTACTGCGGTACAGTGAAAAAAATGCCAGGGATATTATGACGCACCGAAAAGATATTGTGGCGGTAGATGGAAGTGAGACACTGGAACATGCGCTGCAGTTTATGTTAGATGAACGGTTTACGCGATTTCCTGTTTACGAGGAAGATATCGATGATATCATCGGCACGATCCATCTAAGAGATGCGATGAAATACTATCTGAACAAAGAACTTCGTCCGGTGAAAGTCAGGGAGCTGAAAGACTGTCTGCGGGAGGTTAGTTTTATCCCTGAGACAAAAGGGTTATCCAGACTGTTTAAGCAGATGAACACAGAGAAAAATCACTTATTCATCGTATTGGATGAATATGGACAGACAGCCGGGATCGTGGCGATGGAAGATATCATAGAGGAAATCGTCGGAAATATTTTTGATGAATATGACGAGGAAGAAACGTTATATGCCCGTCAGGAAAACGGGACTTATCTTGTCAAGGGGAAGATAACGTTGGAAGAACTGGAGGAGCTTTTAGAAATTGAGATTGAAGATGAGGAAAATGAGACGTTGAACGGATTTTTGATTTCGAAGCTGGAGCGGATTCCATCCGAAAATGAAACCTGTGAGGTAGAATACGATTCCTACTGTTTCCGGATCTTGTGTGTAGATAATAATATGATTGAATCAGTTGAAGTTGAAAAGATCGAAGATTAGTGCTAGAATATAGCAGTGAATACAAAATAGAAAGAGGTTAGAGTCATGTCAGGACATTCAAAATTTGCAAATATTAAGCATAAAAAGGAAAAAAATGATGCTGCAAAAGGAAAGATCTTTACAAAGATCGGAAGAGAACTTGCAGTAGCAGTAAAAGAAGGGGGCGGACCGGATCCGGCCAATAACAGCCGTCTCCGTGATGTGATCGCAAAAGCAAAAGCAAACAATATGCCTAACGATAACATTGACCGCAGTATTAAGAAAGCAGCAGGCGAAGGCTCTGCAGACAACTATGAACACATTACATACGAAGGATATGGACCAAACGGAACAGCAATCATCGTTAAGGCGCTGACAGATAATAAGAACCGTACGGCTTCCAATGTCCGCAATGCTTTTACAAAAGGAAACGGAAACGTAGGAACGCCAGGATGTGTTTCCTTCATGTTTGACGAAAAAGGTCAGATCATCATCGATAAAGAAGAGTGCGAGATGGACTCCGATGAACTGATGATGCTTGCGTTAGATGCAGGAGCAGAAGACTTTGTAGAGGAAGAAGACAGCTATGAAGTACTGACAGTACCGGAAGATTTCAGTGAGGTACGTTTAAAGCTGGAAGAAGCAGGAATCCCGATGGCAAATGCAGAAGTGACAATGATCCCACAGACCTGGGTAGAACTGACAGATGAGCAGGATCTGAAAAATATCCAGAAGACACTGGACCTGCTTGAAGAAGATGATGATGTGCAGGAAGTGTACCATAACTGGGATGAATAGAAATTTAAGGATGTAGCGGTAAGAATGCCTGCAAATTTGTAAAAGATAAAAAATAACTGAAGAAAAAGGCGACAGAATGTTTGGAAAAGATCAATTTATTCTGTTGCCTTTTCCTTGTGATCCACAGTTTTTTCCAGATATTTCAGTATGACATCCAGCGCGGTTATCTTGTTTTTTATCTGCAAATGAATAACACTTTACACGGCTATGGGCATATGCTACTATAGTTGTATCAAGAATACGGAAGGAGGAGAATGCTATGAATGAAAACACATTGCTGCAGGCAATTTCAGATCTGATCGATCAAAAACTGGAACCAATTACCGGAACCATATCGACTATGAATGACAGACTCAATCAGATGGATGTCCATCTCGGCAAAATAGATGAACGTCTCGATAAAGTAGAAAAGCGTCTCGATAAAGTAGAAAAGCACCTCGATAAAGTAGAAGAACGTCTTGACCAGATTGAATCTACAATGGCAACCAAAGATGATTTGCACAAATCTGAAAACATGATTTTAAGCGAAATTGACAGAGTGCAGGAAAAAACGAACAGAAAGTTTGAAAGTCTGCAATTTAAGGTCATATAAGCAATTCCTAAGTAATCTGATCAAAAATTTTATTTCTTCTGAGTCCGTCAAAAGCATCTGATGCAGGTGCTTGCGGATTGTCTTTTTCTTAAAATCTATCTCTACTCTGTTCTGAAGAACAGATTGATTTCAAAAAATTCCAGTTATAAAATTATGCCAAAAGATGAAAAAGATAACTCTTGTGTAAATATTTTCTGAATGGTATACTAGATTCTAGTTAAAAAATCAGAATGAATACGCAGGAGGCAAAAAGATGAGCAATAATTACAGACCAGAGACAAAATGTATTCAGTCAGGCTGGAAACCGAAAAACGGAGAAGCCAGAGTACTTCCGATTTACCAAAGTACAACATTTAAGTATGAATCCAGCGAACAGATGGGGCGTTTGTTTGATTTGGAAGAAGCGGGATATTTCTATACAAGACTTCAGAATCCTACAAATGATGCTGTTGCAGCAAAAATCTGTGACCTTGAAGGCGGAGTTGCAGCGATGCTTACTTCTTCCGGACAGGCTGCTAATTTTTATGCAATCATGAATATTGCAGAGGCAGGAGATCATATTGTATGTGCGTCAGCGCTCTATGGGGGAACTTACAATTTATATGCGCATACGCTGAAAAAAATGGGAATCGAAGCGACATTCGTAGATCCGGATGCCACGGAAGAAGAGTTACATGCAGCATTTTGCGACAACACAAAAGCCGTATTTGGAGAGACGATTTCCAATCCATCGCTTGTTGTACTTGACATTGAAAAATTTGCGAAAGCGGCACATGCGCATCAGGTTCCGCTGATCGTTGATAATACTTTTGCAACTCCGGTAAACTGTCGTCCATTTGAGTGGGGCGCAGACATTGTCACACATTCTACGACAAAATATATGGATGGACATGCGACTTGTGTCGGAGGCTGCATTGTGGACAGCGGAAATTTTGACTGGGATGCCGCAAAAGAGAAATTTCCGGGACTGACTACACCGGATGAAACATATCACGGTGTAATTTACACAGAACGGTTTGGAAAACTTGCGTATATCCAGAAGGCGACTGCACAGCTGATGCGTGATCTTGGATCGATCCAGTCTCCGCAAAATGCGTTTTTATTAAATATCGGACTGGAAACGTTGTGCCTCCGAGTGGAGAGACACTGTGAAAATGCACAGAAAGTGGCAGAATATCTTGAAAGTCACGAAAAAGTGGCATGGGTAAATTATGCGGGACTGGAAGGAAATAAATACCATGACCTCGCCCGAAAATATATGCCGAATGGAACATGCGGCGTTATTTCTTTTGGTCTGAAAGCAGGAAGAGACGGCGCAGTAGCGATGATGGATCATCTTCAGATGGCTGCGATCGTTACCCATGTGGCAGATGCAAGAACTTCTGTTCTTCATCCGGCAAGTCATACCCATCGCCAGATGAATGAGCAGGAACTTCTGGAAGCTGGTGTACAGCCGGATCTGATCCGTCTCAGCGTCGGTATCGAGCATGTAGAGGATATTATTGCAGATCTGGAGCAGGCGCTGGCTTATGTAAAATAAAACCAGGAAACCGCAGGAGTTTTACATCCTGCTGATAACAAAGGGAAAAAGAAACGAAATACGTCTTACAGTGTGATACTTGTCCGAAAGAGGGACGATGACAGCTGGCAAAGACGTATTTTTTTGTTCTTTCCT
>CAUWEA010000096.1:0-9215 GCA_963557735.1 uncultured Faecalimonas sp.
AAATCCCTTGAAATCTAAGGATTTATAGGAGGAAATAGAAGAAATGAAACTAGGAATCGTTGGATTGCCGAACGTAGGAAAAAGTACATTATTTAATTCATTGACAAAGGCGGGGGCAGAGTCGGCAAATTACCCATTTTGTACAATTGACCCGAATGTTGGTGTTGTTGCAGTTCCGGATGAACGTCTGGAAGTACTTGGAGAGATGTATCACACGAAAAAAATTGTTCCGGCAACGATTGAATTTGTGGATATTGCAGGACTTGTAAAGGGAGCATCGAAAGGAGAAGGACTTGGAAATCAGTTTCTTGCAAATATCCGTGAGGTGGATGCAATCGTTCATGTTGTAAGATGTTTTGAAGACGAGAATATCGTACATGTAGATGGAAGCATTGCGCCGCTGAGAGATATTGAGACGATCAATCTGGAGTTGATTTTCTCAGACATTGAGATTTTGGAGAGACGTATTGCGAAGACGACAAAGGTTGCAAGAAATGACAAGACAGCAGCAAAAGAACTTGTATTGTTAGAGCGGCTGAAAGCATATCTCGAAGAGGGAAATATGGCACGCAGTTTTACGACAGAAGACGAGGAAGAGCAGGAGTGGCTTGAAAGCTATAATCTTCTGACTTACAAACCGGTAATCTTCGCGGCAAATGTGACAGAAGACGATCTTGCAAATGACGGTGCAGATAATTCCGGTGTGGCAGAGGTTAGAGCGTATGCCGAGAAAGAACACTGTGAAGTGTTTGTTGTCTGCGCACAGATCGAACAGGAGATCGCAGAGTTAGACGACGATGAGAAGAAAATGTTTTTAGAAGATCTTGGACTCAGCGAGTCCGGTCTGGAGAAATTGATTCGTGCAAGTTACAGTCTGCTTGGACTTTTAAGTTATCTGACAGCCGGAGAACAGGAAGTCAAAGCATGGACAATCACAAAAGGAACAAAAGCTCCACAGGCAGCAGGAAAGATCCACTCTGATTTTGAACGTGGATTTATCCGTGCGGAGATTGTAAGTTATGATGATCTGATGGCATGTGGTACTTATACGAATGCAAAAGAGAAAGGGCTTGTCCGTCTGGAAGGAAAAGAGTATGTCGTTCAGGACGGCGACATTATTTTATTCCGTTTCAACGTGTAAAAAGCCAGAGAAGGGGGAGATAGTATGAATATGAATATCAACTTTCCACACCTGGGGATTGAACTGGAACATGTGGGTCAGTCCATATCCATTTTTGGATTTCATATTACATACTATGGAATGTTGACTGGTCTGGCGCTTGTCGCGGGGATTGTTATCACAATTTATTTTGTGGCAAAAAGCAGACAGAATATGGAACATTATTTAGATCTTGTAATCGGAAGCGTGCTTTGGGGAATTGTTGGGGCAAGAATCTGGTATGTGTTGTTTTCCTGGGAAAACTACCGGGGACATTTTTTCCGCATCTTTAACCTGAGGCAGGGTGGACTTGCGTTTTACGGGGCGCTGACAGCGGCGGTACTTTTTACCTTTTTTTATGCGAAACGCAAGAGGGAAAATCCGATGCGTCTGTTAGATACTGCATGTGTCGGGCTGATCGCAGGACAGGTCATCGGGAGATTCGGCAATTTCTTTAACAGAGAATCTTTTGGTGGATATACGGATGGACTTTTTGCGATGCAGCTTCCGGTTGATGCTGTCCGGACCGCAGACATCACAGAGAAGATGCGGGAACATATCGTAGAGCTGGATGGGATTTCTTATATCCAGGTTCATCCTGCATTTCTGTATGAGATGGTATGGAATCTGATCATTCTTATACTGGTGCTGCTCTATTATAAGAAGAAAGTGTTCGAGGGAGAACTGTTTCTGATATATGTAGCGCTGTATGGGATTGGACGTACATGGATTGAAGCACTCCGTGTGGATAAGCTGCGTCTGCCTTTTGGTAATCTCCCGGTTTCGCTGATATTTGCGGTTGTGTCAGCGGCAGTCAGTATTGTACTGATCATCCATTTTAGAAAAGAGGCAGAGCGAAAGCGGCGAATGGAAAAGCGGAGACAGATCCGCAGGGAACACGCAGCAGAAAATAGTTAACAGAATTATTGGCAGAATTGATATAGAATATGCAGGAAGACTCCTCACCGGAAGCAGCAAAGAAGCTGTGGATGGTGAGGAGTTTTTTGTTGAGTGTAAAATATTTATGAGATGCGGAAATCGGTCTCTTGTTTTGGGATAAAGGCCGAAGAGAAATACCAAAACAGATTTATTGTGGAAAGCCATGTTCTTCAAAATGCTTTTGTAAATCTGTTTCGGTACATGCAGCAGCAGTTTCGACTGTGAGCTCTCCTGATAATACTTTGTAAATATACTTGCAGATGATTGCATCAATATGGCCCCGGTGTATATTTGTCCGATGATTATGGGGAGTGATCATTGGCTTGGAATAGCGGAAATTTTCAGGGAAAAGCTGGAGCCATGGATAGAGTGTCAGAATATAGTCATCTTCCAAAATTTCAGAAATCATGGACTGCCCTGAAAGTAAAGTGATATATTCCGACATGGATTTTCCGCACAGCCATCCGATAAACTTGCAGGAAGCTTCTTTTTTCTGCGAGTGTGAGGTGATTCCAAGACTTTGCCCATACATCGTTGAATATTTTCCGGGGATGGATGCATAACCGATTTTATTGGAAATGTTACTTTTTCCGATATCGATCATATCGACTGCATAGGATGGGTAAGTTATGATCATGGCAGTATTGCCCTTCATAAATTCTTTTGCAGCTTCAACGTAGTTCGTATTCTGAAATTTTTCGGTATTTAATTTCAGATCATTGATAAAATCGCAGTAAGCTTTCATCAGATTTTTCTCTGTAAAGTTTACGAGATTTTCTTCATTCCATATTGTTGTATGGTAGAATCCGAGCCGTGTATAAAATTCCGGTGCAAGACATTCGTTGTAGGCGGCCGGAATGATCGTTCCATAGAGTGTAGGTGAATCCGGATTTAATGTTCTTGTAAAAAATTCAGCGATATAGTGAAATTCTTTCCAGGTTCTGGGTGGTCGGAGAGAAAGATGGTACTGAGCCTTATATTTCTCGCTGAGAACCGGATCTTCAAACAAATCTTTTCGATAGTATAAAATCTGCGGCGAATACATGAACGGAATGCCGTAAATCTTATGATGATATTCTCCAAAATAGCGAAGGCTGTCCTTTAAATAAATAGAAAGATCAATTTCATCTTTGATAAGGGTGGTTAATTCTGCAAGAATCTCGTGCTGGATCAGGGTATGAAGCCACGAGATATTAAAAGTAAACACATCATATCGTGAGTAGTGCTCTAAGATCTCTTTGAAAATATGTTTGTGCGATACTGTATGCAGATCAACATGGATGCCCGACTGATTTTCAAATACAGATAAAAGGTTCTGGATTTGCCGTGATAACTGATTTTCTACCATAAGTACATGGATGGACTGTGCCTGGTGTCCGGGAACAGTTTTCTGCTCAGGGATGGAAAAGGTGTTGGAATCCTGCAAAATCATACAGGTCCGTCCTTTTTGAGGAGAAGAAAACCTTGTTTCCAGAAGGGAAGCCGCTTTTATTCCAAGCGTGACAGCGGAACGTTCTGTAGAGTAAAACAGATGATTTTTTGTGTGTTTATTCCAGGTGTTTTGCCCGAGTGAGAAGACCATGACTGTCTGCGAAGAATTCTGAAGAAGTTCTAGACTTTCACAGATTCCAAGCGCCAGCGCTTCAGAGGTAGCGATCACAGCATCTGCCGGATATTTTGAGAAGAGAAATAAGGAAGTTTTAAAAGCACTTTCTTTGTTGAAGCAATGGCTGTGAATATAAATTTCTTCAGGGATTTTCCCGTATTCCTCAAAGGCGTCAAGATATCCGCGGATTGCACTGCTTTCGCTGGTGTAAGCCGAAGGCCCGGTCAGCAGAAAAATATGGTGATAGCCTTTTTTCAGAAGCTGGAGTGTGAGATTGTGAAGACTGGTTTTGTTATCAAAGGAAATATAGTCATTTTTAGAGCCTTTGATCTTTCGGTCAATCTCAACGATCGGGATATCTGTTCCGGCAAAATGAGAATGGAAGTAGGCAGAGTTCTCCGGCTGACAACTGGCAATAATGATTCCGGCAGCCTTTTTTGCGAGAAGCAGGTTCAGGTGAGCCTGCTCTGTCTCCGGACGGTTATTTGTGAGATAGATATTTATGAACCGGGAGCCGGAAAAATAGTTCTGGATACCATAGAAAATATCCACATAATACTGGTCATAAAATGTCGGAAGGATTACACCGATGTCAGGGCTTTTCTGACTTTTCAAAATTTGCGCAGCATGGTTGGGAATATAGTGGAGAACCTGAATGGCATGTTCAATCTGAGATGCTTTCTGAGGAGAAACTGGTTTCGTTTTTGTAAGGTAGTTGGATACAGTCCCGACAGAAACATTGGCATAGCTTGCAATATCTTTAATTGTTGGCATAGAAATCTCCTCCTGATCTGTAAAATAAATAACTGGTTTTATCATACAACAAAATGCCGCAGAGGGTAAGGGAAAAGACACAATTAAAATTGAAACGTTTCATCAGAAATGGAAAAGAAGAACGGGCAAAATTCTTTGAAAAGAAAGAGGACTGTGTTATCGTGAGTTCAAACAAATGACAGACAAAAGAAAATGTTTGGAAGTTGTTTCAGACTTTATCGATAAAGAAAAACAAAAAAGAAAGGTAAGAAAGATATGCTTGTTTCAGAGGTTGAAAAATATCAGGAAGAAGTGATCGCATGGAGGAGAGATTTTCATATGCATCCGGAGCTTGGATTTCAGGAGTTCAGAACATCTGAGATTGTAAGAAATCTTCTGGAGAGCTTTGGATTAGAAGTGATTACGGGATTTGCAAAAACAGCGGTTCTTGGAATATTGCATACCGGGAAAAAGGGGAATGTCATTGCAGTGCGGGCAGATATGGACGCTTTGAGTATGCAGGACGAAAAAGATTGCATTTACCGGTCACAGACTGACGGAATCTGTCATGCATGCGGACACGATGCACACACAGCAAATCTGCTGGGGGTGGCAAAATATGTGTCAGAACACAGGGAAGAGTTTTGCGGAACGATCAAATTTTTATTTCAGCCAGCAGAAGAAGGTCCGGCGCCAGGAGGGGCAAAGGCCGTTTTAGATTCGGGAGTGCTTGACGACGTGGATTATATGTTTGCAGCTCATAATACACCTGAGATTGCATCCGGAAAACTGATGGTCAGATATGGCTTTGCAAATGCAGGGGCAGATGAACTCTATATTACACTGAGAGGAAAAGGGTGTCATGGAGCAAGACCGAATACCGGAAATGATCTGATCGTGATTGCCGGAGAGCTGATAGCAGCATTTCAGGGGATTGTAAGCAGGGAGACAGATCCGCTTGAGAATCTTGTGATATCAGTATGTTCTATTCATGCCGGAAGAGAAAACGCCACAAATGTGATTCCATCTGAGTTGCGGATGTCCGGGACGGTCAGAACGTTTGATGAAAAAGTAAGAGAATATACGCTGCAGAGAATCAGACAGCTTGTAGAAAAAATCTGTGAACTTCACGGAGTGACCGGAGAGGTTCGTACAGTGTTTAATATGCCATCGCTTTGTAACTGCAGGGAGGTGACGGATGTTGTAAAGGAAGCATGTATTGAGGTGGTAGGAACAGAGAATTTTGTGGAACGGGCAAAGCCTACAATGGGAGCTGAGGATTTTGCGTATTATACGAAGAAAATAAAAGCATGTAATTTCTATTTTGGTTCGAAGAATGAAGCAAGAAATATTGTATACCGGGGACACCATCCAAAATTTGATATAGAGGAAGAATGTCTGAAATATTCTATGGCAGCATTTCTTACAGTGATCAAAAAATTGATGGTGAAATGACAGGAGGATGAAGGATGGATTATTTTGAAATAGCAAACAGTCTGCCGCTTTGGATAGCGGCGCTGATACCAATTTTGATTATTTTATTTCAGGCTGCAATTTTTACGAGAAAAGCGATTGACACCGGAAAGAAGATGGGAATACAAAATAAGGAGTTTAAAAAAGTTGCGAAAGTAAGTACGATTGCATCGATTGGTCCGTCGATTGCAGTTATGGCGGGAATGGTAGCGCTTTTGACGTCGGTAGGAGGTCCACTGGGGTGGCTCTCAGCTGCAATGATCGGAAATATTTCAGCAGATATGACATCGGCAACAATAGCAAGTGAAGTGATGGGATGTCAGCTGGGAACAGCCAATATGACTGTGGAGGCGCTGGCAAATGTTGCGTGGGTAATGACGATCGCAGCTGGAGGATGGACGCTGGTGGCGACGATCATGACACCGAGAATGGAGAAGATTAAGAAGAAAATGGTAAAAAGCGATGAGGGAAATGGTAAAAAATTCCTGCCAGTTTTCTCGGCGGCAGCAGCGCTTGGAGCGTACTCATATCTGACATCTGGCTATATTATTTCCGAAAAAAATACGATTCCGATCGAGGGAGAAATGATAGCGACGGTAATTGGGTTTGCAGCGATGTTCCTGATCGCTTCTTATAATAAAAAGGCGAAAAAGACATGGATCCGTGACTGGGGAATTACGATCGCAATGTTTATAGGAATGGCAGCAGGTGTACTTGTATAAAAGAGATATTTATAGTAGGAAACTATATGCGAGGAGTGACAGTATGGAAGAAAAAAGTTTATCAGCAGAACAGAATGAATCTTGTGAAAATACAGAATGTTATGAAAAAGAATTTTTACCTTATATTTATAAATGGGGGGCTAGAACAAATTATTTAGGAGTTGCATGTTCCTTTTTGCTGGCAATCGTATTGTGGGTGCATTTTGGAATATTTCCGGGAATCACAGCAATTGTGGCAGCATGCGCGCTTCGTATCAATGTCGTAGTGACATGGATCAGCAATACAATTTCTTATTTTCCGGTGCTGGGAGCGCCAGGAACTTTTATGACATTTATTGCAGGAAATATCTCTAACCTCAGACTGCCGGTTTCTGCCGCGGCGCAGGAAGCAGGAGGAGCAGAGCCGGGAAGCGAAAAGAGTGCAATTTTTTCTACAATTGGAATTGCAATCTCTGTTGTTGTAAATCTGATTACAATTACGATAGGAGCAATTCTGGGCGCGTCATTATTGTCAAAGATTCCTGAAAATGTGCTTCATGCGGTAAATATGCTGATTCCGGCACTGTTTGGAAGTCTTCTGGCACAATTTGCACTGAACAGAAAAAAACTTGCACTGATCGCAGTTGCAATCGGATATGGAGTCAGAGTGATCTACAATACTGGGATACTGGATTTTATGCCTGCGCCGCAGGGAACAAGGCCGAGCTATATTTTGATTTTAGGAAGTATTTTAGGAACGATGGCTGTTGCAAGAATCCTCTTTAAGAAAAATGTAAAATTGTAAAAGGTTAAGCGATGCAAATGCGGATCGGAAAGCCGGGGAAATACACAGTCAGAAAAGTCCCCGGCTTTCTTACTGATGAACTGGAGCTGGAAAATACGCAGTCTGAATCCGGATAATAAAAATTTCAGTTGTATTCTAAAAGGAACAAATTCCTACTGGACTTTTGTATACAAGAGGAATATAATATGAATAAATAGGAAAAAACCTAGAATTTGAAGGAGGAAAAAACCAATGGCAAGAAAAATGAAGACCATGGATGGTAATCACGCAGCAGCTCATGCTTCTTATGCATTTACAGATGTTGCAGCTATTTATCCTATCACACCTTCATCAGTTATGGCGGAAGCTACAGATGAATGGGCTACTCAAGGTAGAACAAATATTTTTGGACAGACAGTTCAGGTAACAGAAATGCAATCAGAGGCAGGTGCAGCAGGTACCGTACATGGTTCCCTCGCAGCAGGTGCTTTGACAACTACATACACAGCATCTCAGGGATTATTACTTATGATTCCTAACTTATACAAAATTGCTGGTGAGCAGTTACCGGGTGTATTCAATGTTTCTGCCCGTGCTTTGGCAAGCCATGCATTATCAATCTTCGGTGATCATTCAGACGTTTACGCATGCCGTCAGACAGGATGCGCGATGCTCTGTGAATCAAGTGTTCAGGAAGTTATGGACTTAACACCGGTTGCCCACCTTTCAGCAATCAAAGGAAAGATTCCATTTATCAACTTCTTCGACGGATTCAGAACATCTCATGAGATCCAGAAGATCGAGACATGGGATTACGAAGATTTAAAAGATATGGCAGATATGGATGCGATCGCTGAATTCAGAGCACACGCACTGAATCCAAATCATCCATGCCAGAGAGGTTCTGCACAGAACCCGGATATCTTCTTCCAGGCAAGAGAGGCATGTAACCCATTCTACGATGCTATGCCGGCAATCGTTCAGGAATACATGGACAAAGTCAATGAGAAGATCGGTACAAACTACAAATTATTCAACTATCATGGAGCAGAAGATGCAGAACATGTGATCATCGCTATGGGATCTGTATGTGATACGATCGATGAGACAGTTGATTACTTACTGGCAGCAGGAAGAAAAGTCGGTGTTGTAAAAGTTCGCCTTTACAGACCATTCTGTGCAGAGGCACTGATCAATGCAATTCCGGAATCTGTAAAACAGATCACAGTATTAGACAGAACAAAAGAGCCGGGAGCTCTCGGAGAACCATTATACTTAGACGTAGTTGCATCCTTAAAAGGAACAAAATTTGATGCAGTACCTGTATTCACAGGACGTTACGGATTGGGTTCCAAAGATACAACACCTGCTCAGATCGTTGCTGTATATGACAACACAGCAAAACAGAAATTTACGATCGGTATCGTGGATGATGTTACAAACTTATCCTTAGAAGTAGGCGCTCCGTTAGTTACAACACCAGAAGGAACGATCAACTGTAAATTCTGGGGACTTGGAGCAGATGGTACTGTTGGAGCAAATAAGAACTCTATCAAGATCATCGGTGACAACACAGATATGTACGCTCAGGCATACTTTGATTATGACTCTAAGAAATCAGGCGGTGTTACAATGTCTCACTTACGTTTCGGTAAGAGCCCGATCAAATCAACATACCTGATCAAACAGGCTAACTTTGTAGCATGTCACAACCCATCTTATGTAAATAAGTACAACATGGTGCAGGAATTAGTTGACGGCGGTACATTCCTTCTGAACTGCCCATGGGATATGGAAGGA
>CAUWEA010000097.1:0-9021 GCA_963557735.1 uncultured Faecalimonas sp.
ATGGTCACATTTGATCTTGCCATGTGCGGAAAATATGGTTATTACAGCGGAGTGATCTTTAAGAGCGATACTTTCGGTGGTGAGGCAGTCGCACGAGGAGGACGGTACGACAAGCTGACCGCCAGATTTGGCAGGGAGATCCCGGCAGCAGGTTTTTCCGTCGGAGTGGGGGAACTTATGAAAGCGCTGATTCGTCAGAAGATCCAGATTCCCGAGGAGCCGGAGAAGATGATCCTGCTTTTTGATCAGGAGCAGAGAATGTATGCAGTCTCCCTTGCAAAAGATTTCCGGACCAAAGGAAAGCGGGTAGAGCTTCTTGAGCGGGAGGCAAAGAACAATCTGTCCGTGTATCATATTTATGGTCGCAGGAAGCAGGCGGGAAGTCTGATCTATTTAAGAAAAGACCAGCAGATCATTATGGTGAATCTGCATACGGGAGAGAAAAAAGTGGTAGACTGCGCGTAAAGTGGTCTGAAATTGATAAAGGAGCGAATTATAAAAATGAGTTACAAAAAATTAATTCCTTGTATTTTCATTGATGAAGGGAAGGCAGTGAAATGGTTTGACGACAGAGAGGTCCTTTCAGAAGATGCTGTCTCTCTGGCAAAATATTACAGTGATCACGGAGCAGATGAACTGCTGGTTTTTGATCTCTCTTCTTCGGATGAGGAGCATGAAGAAGCGATCGAGATCATGCGGAAGATCAACCGGGTGATACGGATCCCGATGATCGCAGGAGGAAACATCAAACGGCAGGAAGATATCAAGAAAATTCTGTATGCCGGAGCAAAGCGGGCGGTGTTAAATTTTTCCAAAGCAGTTTCGTTTGAACTGATCGAGGAGGCATCCAGAAGATTTGGAAAAGAAAAAATCTCGGTTTCTCTCAATGATTTTGATGCACTTTTTAAACAGCAGCATCTGATCGAGGAGTGCAGCAGTGAGATCTTATTCATGCACAGACTGGATCTGGACTCTGTCATGAATGTGACAGATATTCCGTGCGTGGTGCTCACAGATACCAGTGAAGAATCAGAGCTTTTCAAAATCCTGAAATGTCCGGGAGTCAAAGGGCTTTCCGGAGCTTATGTAAGCCGGACGACAATGGATTTTATTGCGTTTAAAGAGCAGTGTGCAAAGGAAAATATCAAGATGACTTCTTTTGAGAGCATGATGGAATTCTCGGAGTTTCAGCTTGATGAAAAAGGACTTCTCCCGGTGATCGTCCAAAGTTATAAGACTGGCGAAGTGCTGATGTTTTCCCACATGGACAAGGAAGCGTTCTACAATACGATCAAGACCGGAAAAATGACTTATTATGATAAGGGAACAAAAAAGATCAAAGTGCAGGGGGAGGAGAATGGACACTACCAGTATGTGAAGGCGCTTACGATCGACTGTGACAAGGATGCGCTGCTTGCGAAGGTAGAGCAGATCGGACCGGCATGCAGAACGGGGAATCCGACCTGTTTTTTCCAGCCGCTTGTCGGTACGGACTATGACGGAACAAATCCGCTTCAGGTGTTTGAAACTGTCTATGAGAAGATCCTGGAGCGCAAGAGAAATCCGGATGGTTCTTATACAAATTACTTGTTTGACAAAGGGATCGATAAGATCCTAAAAAAAGTCGGTGAGGAGGCGACCGAATTGATCATCGCCGCCAAAAATCCAAATCCGGAAGAAATTAAATGCGAGATTTCTGATTTTCTCTACCATGCTATGGTTCTGATGGTGGAGCGCGGGATCAAGTGGCAGGATATTATCAAAGAACTTGCAGAAAGATAACCGACAGCGTGTGAAAGAAATGGAGGAAGCATAACCGCCCGGTCTGTGAAAGTACATGTGGGCATATACTTTATTGGGAAGTATATGCCCACTGTTATTGTGCAGAGAAAAGAATTTCAGGAGGTAGCTATGGCTATGAATGAGGCAGAAAAGAGACGGAAAGAATTGCTGGCACAGGCAAGAACACTGTATTCAGAAGAGCACATGTCAGATCCGGCAGTGCATCCACGCTGCAAAGGAGCGTATGGTCAGCTCTACGGAAAGGAGGAGCCGCAGGTACATTCTACATTTGTGCTCCGCGTCTGCGTCAGTCTGATGTTATTTTTGCTTTTTGCGGGAATGGATTATGAAAAGACATCTGTCGGAGAATGCGACAGTGAAAAGATCATACAGGCCATCACAGAGCAGCAGCCCCTGGGGGAGCTGCTGAAATAAGTCTATGAATGTTCCGGGGGAAAGAATGTCTCCGTGACGATCTTACCCATCTCTTCCGGGGATTCCTGCATGCCGGTGTCCATCCAGGTAAGGATGACCCCGCACAATCCGAAAGAGATAAAAATCTGCCGGTAATATTCACTGCAGTCCTGCGTCAGAATATCGCCAAAGTGTGTGATCAGGGTATTGAGTACGAGAAGCGACAGCTTTGCCTGGATCAAAGTCTGTACGACATCCCGGATCGAATAAAAAAACTGGAAGAAGCGCACTGCAAGTTCGCAGGCAGAAGTACTGCCGGAAGTTTTTTCCTGCTCGATCCAGTCTGTCATTAGTTTGTCCAGCTTAAATTCAATGACATCTTCCTTGGAAGTAAAATTTCGATAATAGGTGACGCGGCTTACATTTGCCAGTTCGGTGATCTCGCGGATCGTGATGGACTCCAGAGGTTTTGTGCGCAGAAGTCTCAGAAGAGAATCGGCGATGCATTCTTTTAGAAAGTCGCTTGTATTTTGGGTTCGTTTCATAGATACAAAATCTCCTGTTTTGTTTCATTTGTAAGTTTCTGCATTGATTTTTCTTACAGATATGATATAGTATCGTATTGATATATTTGTATCATCTATTTTAAAAAATCAGACAGAGGTTGTCAATCTGTTGAAGGAGGAAATTTTACATGATGATTATTACGGATTCTGCTTCGGATATTACAAAGCAGGAAGCAGAGGAGATGGGTATTCGGATCGTCTGGCTGAAGACAAAGTTTTCAGACGGAGATTTTCCATTAGAGACAGAAGAAGATTTTGTTCATTTTTTTGAGAAGCTTGCTGAAGAGAAGGAACTTCCGGTCACAAGCCAGCCATCCCCGGAGGAGTTTCTGCGGTTATATGAAGAGGCAAAAGAAGCAGATGAGGAAGTACTTGTGATTACTCTTTCGAGCGGATTGAGCGGAACAGTCAATGCGGCAAATCTTGCAAAACAGATGAGTGAGTACGACAAAATATGGATCATTGATTCCGAGCAGGCGATCGTTACACAGCGTTTTCTTGTGCAGAGGGCGGTAAAGATGCGCGCAGAAGGAAAAACTATGGCAGAGATCGTTGAGACAATAGAAGACCTGAAAAGACGTGTGACGGTATGCGGAATGTTAGATACGCTTACTTACCTCAAAAAGGGCGGGCGGATTCCGGCGGCGCTTGCGGTACTCGGAAATGTTCTTCAGATCAAGCCGGTGATCGAGTTAAAAGACCGGGAGCTTACGATGCTTGGAAAGGCACGTGGAAGAAACGGTGGCATGAAATACTTGTGGAAAGAATATGAATCTTATGAGATCGATGAGCAGGAACCGGTTTATTTCGGATATACATCAGACAGAGAAATCGGTGAAAAGTTCATGAAAGAGACCGTGGAAAAATATGGTCTGACAGACTATCATCTGTATCCGGTAGGCGGGATCATCGGAACACATGTCGGACCGGCGTGCGTGGCGATCAGCTTTGTCAAGAAAAAAGCAGAAAAATAAAAAATCAAATGTTCTAAGATCATCGTGGAGAGCTTGGTTCTGTATGGTATGCTTCCCCTGGGCAAAGGGGAGTGTATACAGAACTATGCTCTCTGTTTTGCTGTCCGGCAGAAAACAATATGAGATGTCACGACAAACAGAGAGGTTTCCAGGCTTGACAGACAAGGAGTCGGAAGTTCCAGATGGACTGGCTTGACAAATGGCAGTAAACTGAATACGATAAATAAAAATCAAATGATATGGGAGAACGTATATGAAGGAAGAAGAAAAACAGAATCAGAAGTCCCGTGAAACACAGGAGAAGGGCTGTGCCGGCGGGCAGATCTGCCCAGAGAGAAAAGAAAACATGTGGGGGACGGTGAAGAAAGGCTGGATATGGATGCTGGCAGAAAAGCAGAGAAAAAGAATGCTCGCTGCGGCGCTTCTCTACCTTTTTGTGCTTCTTCTTGTGGCAAATGATGCGTGGCTGTATAAGACGCCGGTCGCAAAGATCACAGAAGTAAAGACAAAGGAAAGCAGGAATGAAGAAGATGTCCGCGGGGAACGGGAACCCTATTATGCACAGCAGATCAAAGGAATTTTGTTAAATGGGGAGAAGAAAGGGAAAACAGTACGATTAAGCAACGAATATTCTTACTCAGGGGTACTTGATCAGAAGTATCAAAAAGGAGATAAAGTGCTTGTGGCACTTGAAGGGGATTCACTGAAAGGTACGATCAAAAGTCTGAAAAGAGACACACATCTGGCGGCGCTTTCCGGGGCGCTCATGCTTCTCCTGCTTATCGTAACGAGGGAGAAAGGGATGCTCACGATTCTTACAGTTGTGGCAAATCTCGGGATCTTTGTTCTTGGCTTTACCGGCTTTTTGCAGGGAAGAGAAGTGATCGCAGTCTGCAATTTTATGACCGTTTTGTTTGCGGTAGTACCACTTGTGATCCTGAATGGATTTCATAAGAAAACATGGGCGGCAGTTTTTTCTACGCTGGGTGTTTTGGCGCTGATTATGGGGATGTTTGATCTGACGATGCAATACACCGGAGGGCTTGACTATTCTTCGATGGAATATCTCGGGAGTATGGATGATCCGGGAGAATTATTCCGTGCAGAAGTAATGCTGGCAGGACTTGGGGCGATCATGGATGTTGCTGTGACGATCTCATCGGCGCTTGGGGAGATCGCAAGGAAGAATCCGTCTGTCTCTGTGCGGGAACTGATCCGCTCAGGAAGAGAAATCGGATATGATATTATGGGAACGATGATGAATGTGCTGCTGTTTGTATTTGCGTGCAGCCAGATTCCGACCTTCCTGATCCGAATGAATAATGATGTGGATTTCTTTACGATTCTCCGGCTGCATATCCCGTATGAGATCTGCTGCTTTCTGGTGGAAAGTATCGGGATCGTACTGGCAATCCCGGTCTCCATATTTTTCGGAGCTGTGTTTATGAAGACTGGGAGAATTAGAAAAGATCGGAGGGAAGACAGATGATGATCGGAATACTTGCATTGATTTTATTTGCACTGATGATGGTGATAGGAGGAGACCGTGGGGCAGTGTCTGTGATGTCACTTGCCGGAAATGCGCTTGTATTGTCACTTGCGATCATTTTGATGGCGGGTGGGCATTCCCCGGTGATTATTACCGGAATTGCAGCAGGGATGATCAGCTATATTACGTTATTAAAACAAAACGGTAAAAATCTGAAGACGAAAGTTGCTTTCCTTGTGACGGGGGCAGTCATGCTCTTCTTGTTTGCGGCAATCTTTCTCTTTTTGTGGGATGCAAGAAGCGGTGGACTCAATGAGATCCAGGCGATCCAGGAAGATGTTATGTACTATTATAATACGAACTTACATATCAACATGCTTCAGATCACCGTGTGTATGGTACTGCTCAGCACACTGGGGGCAGTGCTTGATACGGCATTGTCGATCACATCCTCGCTGCATGAAGTGATCCTGCATAAGCCGGATATGAGCAGACGTGAGCTGTATCATTCGGGACTTCAGATCGGAAAGGATATCATCGGAACGACAGTAAACACGTTGTTTTTTGCTTATCTCGGAGATTCTCTGCTGCTCTTTTTCTATTTGAAGAATGTAAACTATACAGCAGAGGTGATCCTAAATTCTAAAATGCTGTTTCAGGGGATGTCTGCAATGCTGTTTGGTGCAATCGCATGTCTTTTGACAGTGCCGGCCGCCTCCGCGGGATGTATGTTGTATATGAAGGGGAAAATTATATCGGACACAGAAGAAAGCTGAAGAACTAAGCTGCTTTGCAGTGAACAGCCATTTGTTTTGTATCACAAAGTTTGTAGACGAAATCACAGGAAAGGTGTAAAATGGCGTTAAAACGGAATCAGAGGAGGGTTTTACCATGTTAGTACCTGGACATTATGAGAACTTATCAATCATGCATGAGAATACGATGCCTTACAGAGCATATTATATGCCGGCCTCCCGCAATATGGGACCGCTGGTGGAAGACCGTTTTTCTTCCGACAGAAGCATTTGCCTGAACGGAACGTGGGCATTTCGATATTTTGAAAGTATTTATGATCTGGAGGACAAATTCTATGAGCCGGGATCTGATCTAAAAAATTTCAGACCGGAAGAGGTGCCGGGTGTCTGGCAGAATTACGGAGAGGATCTGCACCAGTATACGAATGTAAGATATCCGATCCCGCTGGATCCACCTTATGTGCCGCTGGAAAATCCATGTGGAGCCTATGTGCGGAAATTTCATTATAAAAAACAAAAAGAAGCTCCGAAAGCATATTTAAATTTTGAAGGAGTAGATTCTTGTTTCTATGTCTGGATCAATGGGATTTATGTCGGATACAGTCAGGTTTCCCATGCCACAAGTGAATTTGATGTGACAGATGTATTGACAGATGGAGAGAATACGTTAGCTGTGCTTGTTTTGAAATGGTGTGACGGAACATATCTTGAGGATCAGGATAAGTTTCGTATGAGCGGGATTTTTCGGGATGTCTATCTCCTGCGAAGACCAAAGAACAGTATTTACGATTATTTTACGACAACAACAGTTGGAAGAACAGAGGCATCTGTGACGGTCCGTGCAAATTATATCGGGGAGGCAGTTCCGGTAAAAATAACTCTTTATGACAGAGAAAATAGAGAAGCAGCCTGCGGAATGTTTGAAAGATCAGAGGAAAACGGCTATACGCATCAGGCGGTACTTTCAGTCAGAGAGCCGAACCTGTGGAATCCGGAGCAGCCATATCTGTATACGATGGTGATGGAGAGTGAGTCGGAGGTGATCGTGGACCGTGTCGGAATCCGGGAGATCTGTATCCGGGATGCAATCGTATATGTCAATGGAGCGCCGGTAAAATTTAAGGGAGTCAACCGGCATGACTCTGATCCGGTGACCGGATTTGTCATTGAGGCGGTGCAGATGAAGAAAGATCTGCAGTTGATGAAACAGCATAATTTCAATGCGATCCGCACCAGTCATTATCCGAATGCGCCATATTTTTATCAGCTCTGCGATGCGCATGGATTCTTTGTAATAGGAGAGGCAGACAATGAGAGCCATGGAACACAGACACAGTACTTAAAAGATCACAGATGGGAGAACGTAAGCAGGCGCTGGAGCGAGCGGATCGCAGATAATCCAGAATTTATCCCTGCGACAGTAGACCGCACAAAACTCTGTGTGCACCGGGAGAAAAACCGCCCATGTGTTGTGATCTGGTCTATGGGAAATGAGTGTGGATATGGCTGTACATTTGAGGAAGCTTTAAAATGGACAAAGAAATTTGATCCATCCAGACTTACCTGTTATGAAAGTTCGATCTATCAAAGTGACAAAAGGACATATGACTGCAGCAACATCGATATTTACAGCAGAATGTATCCGGCGCTGGAAGAAATCGACAGTTACATGGAACAACATCCGGAGAAACCGTTTCTGCTGATTGAATACTGTCATGCGATGGGAAACGGTCCGGGGGATCTGGAAGACTATTTTGAGAAGATCGATCAGTATGAAAAACTCTGCGGAGGGTTTGTGTGGGAATGGTGTGACCATGCGGTATATCGCGGAGAAACTTTTGAAGGAAAGCAGATCTATTGTTATGGAGGAGACTTTGGGGAAGAAGTTCATGATGGAAATTTCTGTGTAGATGGGCTGGTGTATCCGGACCGGAGGTCCCATACCGGACTTCTGGAATACAAGAATGTGCATCGCCCGGCAAGAGTGCAGTCTTTTGATCAGGAAAGTGGCCTGCTCTGGCTGAAAAATTATATGAATGCAGTGGATCTGAAAGAGTATCTCTTTCTGACTTATGAAGTAAACTGTGATGGCTGTGTGACGGCGCATGGAAAAATCGAGCTTTGTGAATCTGTCTTTCCGCAGGAATCCGGAAAGATTTCGCTCCCTCTGACAATCCCGGAACATGGGCGCTGTTATCTGAAAGTGTGCTATCATTTGAAAGAAAGTACGGAGCTTATGGAAGCGGGAAGCCTGCTTGGATTTGATGAAATTTTATTGAAGAATGCAGATGGAAGAAATCAGAAGGCCGCAGCACTTTTAGAAGAACAGAAGGAAACTGGATCTGTGAGCGTCTCGGAGGCAGACCGGATCCTTCAGATTCAGACAAATGGGTGTTCCTATGTCTATGATAAATTTTCCGGATTGTTCAGGCAGATCTCTATAGATGGGGCGGACCAGCTGGATGCACCGATGGAATGGAATATCTGGAGGGCGCCTACGGATAACGACCGGAGGATTAAGGCGGACTGGATCGATGCAGGATATGACCGGAGCTATTCCAGGGTTTATGCGACAGAGTGGGCAGAGCAGAATGGAAAGATACAGATCCACAGCCGTTTATCCATTGCAGCAGTGGCGCTGCAGAAAGTGCTTGAGATCGATGAAGTATGGGAGATTTCAGGAGAAGGAACCCTCTCTGTGAAGATGAAAGTACGAAAGGATATGGAGTTTCCACAACTGCCAAGATTCGGAATCCGTCTGTTTCTGAAAGGAGAATATGAGACACTCCGGTTTTACGGACTCGGACCGCAGGAAAGTTATCGGGATAAACATCGGTCCTGCTCCCATGGTCTTTATGAGTCATCCATAGCTGATCAGCATGAAGATTATATCCGGCCGCAGGAAAACGGAAGTCATGCAGACAGTGACTACATGATCGTGCGAAAAGGAGAGCAGACATTTGCAGCAGTATCCCGATCTGCATTTTCTTTCAATGTATCTTACTATACGCAGGAAGAACTTACAGAAAAGACCCAGCATT
>CAUWEA010000098.1:0-8954 GCA_963557735.1 uncultured Faecalimonas sp.
AGAATACCGCAAAATATCGTAACAGATTTTTAAAATGGAGTAAATTTGGAGTAAAGGTTGAAAGAAAATGGAGTAAATATTTCAAAGATGTAATGAGAAATGGCGTAGGTAGTGGGAACATTATCTGCGTCATTTTTTGTTTGTAAAAGTAGGGGGCAGTTTTATTGAATTTGTGATAAAATAGAAAAAACATCTTGACTCTCTAGTAACGTAACGGTTTACGATGAAATGGAAAGGAGGACCTATGAAAACAGTAAAAGAAGTATCAGAACTGACAGGAATCAGTATAAGAACATTACGATACTATGATGAAATTGATTTATTAAAACCTGCTAAAGTAACAGAAGCAGGATACCGCTTATATGATGAAAGGTCATTGAAAAAATTACGTCAGATTATGTTTTTTCGAGAACTGGAAGTTCCATTGTCAGAAATAAAAGCAATTATGAAGGATTCTGAAAGTGATAATCGTAAGATTCTTGAAACACAGAAAATGATGTTAGAAATGAAACGGAATCGCTTGAATGGTATGATCGAATTGATTTCTGATGTGTTGAAAGGAGAGGACAAGATGAGTTTTGAAGCATTTAATGAAGATGATGTTCAAAAAATAATTCAACATTCTTTAGAAATTATGAGTGAAGAGGATAAGAAAATAATTATCGAGCATTATGGAGATATTGAGAAGTTTAAAGAATCTGTTGCGGAAAGCTTTAAAGATGAAAAAGCATGTGAGCATTTAATTAAGATATATGGAAGTAAAGAAAAAGCAGTAGAAGCAAGTCTGAAGTCAAAGGGAAGTAGAGAAGAAGTTACAGAGCAAAAAAATGAGATGGACTTGATTTATAAACAGTTTGCTTGTGCAATGGAAAGTTCAGATGAAGATATGTCAATGAAAGCGGTAAAAAGATTGGGGGAAAGTTGTAAAAAATTTTTTAAAATGGATAATGCAAGAGTATTATTACTAGAAATGGCTAAAGATTATTTGAATCATTCTCGGTTGGAAGAAGCCACAGATAAACAGTATGGAAAAGGGGTTACAAAATACATTGGTTCAGCGATATATTGCTATTATGGTGTAGAAAGCTTGGAATAAACAGATGTTACCAAAATGGAAACAAAGGAAATACATACTGGTATTTTTATTTTAGGTTCTATCGTTCTATGATGTGAATGAAAGAGAGGTATGGAGTATGGCATTAAATGATAACATCAAAAAATTCAGAGAAGAAAAAAATCTCACTCAGCAACAACTTGCGGATAAATTATATGTGTCCAGACAGACTGTCTGTCGATGGGAAAATGGTTCAAGATGTCCGGATCTGATCACTGCCAAAAGATTGGCTTTAGAATTGGACGTGAGTATGGACGAACTTATATCAGATGAAGATGTAAATGATATTCAAGTAAATGATGGAATATGGAAATCTGAAAGAATAAAAGATAAAAAGCATTTACAAACACTTCAAAAAAAGATATTAGACTTTATACAAATTGTGGGAGCTGTATTTTTAGCAATCACGATTTTGCTACGAGTGCAATTAGATATGAGAGTACCGGTATGGTGTACAATCATTTGCTTTATTATTGTAGCAGGAGCATTTCTCTGTAGTTTCATAATTTCTAAAAGGTTGAGAGAGATGTAGTGTGCATTCTTGACTTCAAATATAAAAAGTGGTATATTTATAACATAAAGTGCTAAATATACCACATAGAAGGAGGTCTATTATGAAATGTAGGTATGGCTTTTTAGGTTTTTTCTCTCTCATTGGCTTGCTGGGATTTTGGACAGATAATCCTATGTTTTTCCCGTTTTTAGGGTTTGCCTTATTTTTTGAATATTTCTTTGTGGAAACAGATGAAATGTTTGTTCAAAATATGAGAAAAGCTGCTGCGTGGGCGTTTCTCTCTGAATTAGTAATAACAGCCATTGTCACGTTCTATTATGCAATCATAGAGCATAATTCTAATGTCGCACTTATAAAAGGGATTGGTTTGGGATTTGGATTTTCCATAATTGTCTTCTGTTTTGTTACTGCTTATTTTGATTGGAAAGATAGGTGTGGTGTATCCGATGATTAAAAACAGAATTAAAGAGTATAGAGCAAGATTTGATATGAAACAGGAAGACTTGGCTGCAAAAGTAGGTGTACGCCGAGAAACTATAGGAAATCTTGAAAAGGGGAAATACAATCCATCATTGGTTTTGGCATGGAATATCGCAAAGACATTCCATGTTACGATTGAAGAAATTTTTACAGTAGAAGAATAATTTTCTAAAATCTTTACCTAAATTTAACTTGTAACAGTGATCCAAAATGATAAAATTATCGTAATAGAAGCAGAAATCGGAGGATGGTAATATGTTCTTAATAACGATAATTAGTATGATCATTGGATTGTCCATTTCTTTTTTCCTTGCGAGAAGATATGATATGAGCGAAAAAGTAGACAAAGGGATCGGATTTTGCTATTGGAAATTGAGTTACAGACGCAAATTGATCAGAACATTATGGATGGTACCGGTACTGATAATAATAAATATTGCATTTTACAAAGAATTTCCGGCATATTCCTATGAAAGGATCATTGGTGTGATTCTTTTTCTGCCGGTTTTTATCCAGGCTGCCTACAATTATAAGAAGTGGAAAGACGAAATTGCTCAAGAAGAGGATGGAAAAAAATAAAAAATATGATATTCTAACTATAGCAGAAAGAAAATTTCAACAAGGGTGGGGAAAGTGATGGCAAAACAAAATATTTATGACAACGAATGTTTTTTTGAAGGTTATAAAAAGATGAGACAGAACGAAATAAATGCGAATACGTTATTTGAGATTCCCGAATTGTTTGCAATGTTACCTGATTTAAATGGAAAAACAATCTTGGATATGGGCTGCGGCTTTGGTGAGCACTGTATCAAATTTGTGGAAGCAGGCGCAGAAGCGGTTGTAGGAATTGATATTTCCGAAAAGATGTTGGAGATTGCAGAAGCAGAGAATAGACATCCTTCTATTTCCTATATCAATACGCCTATTGAAGAGATATCAAAATTGCATAGAAAATTTGACGTTGTTATCAGTTCCCTTGCGTTGCATTATGTTGAAAATTATGAGGCGGTTGTCAGTGATGTGTATCAACTGTTAAATGACAGAGGAGTATTTCTATTTTCGCAGGAGCATCCGCTGACTACCTGTTTTTCGTCAGGTGACAGGTGGACCAAAGATGAAAAGGGAAAAAAGTTATATCTAAATCTTATGGACTATGGAAGGGAAGGAGAAAGAGAAACGTCATGGTTTGTTGATGGTGTCAGGAAATATCACAGAACATTTTCAACGATAATGAATGTCTTGGTGCAAGAAGGATTTTCTATAGAAAGTGTGACGGAGCCGCTTCCAACGGTCGAAATTCTTGAAAAATATCCCGGGTACGCGGATCTCTTTCATAAACCTGATTTTTTGCTGGTAAAAGCTGTTAAAAAATAAAATACATAGTTGGATTTCATCAGCTATGTAAGGAATAGAAAAGGAGATTATTATGAACGAAAAGAAGAACGAGGAATGTCTTATTTGCGGGGAGCATTTGGTATATTTAGATGCGGCAGAACAGATGACGTGTTCTATCTGTAAAAAAGTGGAGGTCAGCAACTGCCGGTGTGCGGATGGGCATTATGTGTGCAGTGAGTGCCATATGTCCGGGATGGACAGTTTTCTAGGCATCTGTCTGAGGGAAACTTCTAAAAACCCGGTTGAAATTTTACAGAAACTGATGAAACAGCCGTTCTGCCATATGCATGGGCCGGAGCATCATGTTTTGGTTGGCGCCAGTCTGATCACCGCTTTTAAAAATGCAGGAGGAAACGTAGAACTTCAGGATGCATTGCTTGAGATGCAAAACCGGGGGCGCCAGGTTCCGGGAGGGATCTGTGGTCTGTGGGGAAGCTGCGGCGCTGCGGTAAGTACTGGTATCTGTATTTCTATACTGACCGGATCCAGCCCGCTGGCGACAGAATCCTGGGGATGGTGCAATGAGATGACTTCCCGCGTGCTGGCGCATGAGGCGAGAATCGGAGGTCCACGCTGCTGTAAGCGAAATTCGACGATCGCGATTCTGGAGGCAGTGGAATTTATCGGAGAAAAGTTTGGTGTGGAACTGGAAAAGCCGGAGAAAATTGTCTGCGAATGGTTTGGGCAGAATAATCAGTGTATCCGTGAACGGTGTCCGTTTCATCCGGTGAATGAAAAATAACAGAAGAAAAATACACAAACTGTGACTAACTCACAGAATTTCTGTGGATCATGGGTATAATAAGAGATAACAAAGGAAATGGAAGCAGACCTGATAAAATGTCAGGCGACCATAAATGATTGTAGGAACAGAAAGGATGGAAGAACAATGGCAGCAATTCAATTAACAAGTGAAACATTTCAAAAAGAAGTATTAGAGGCAAAGGAACCGGTTTTAGTAGATTTCTGGGCGCCATGGTGCGGACCTTGCCAGATGGTACTGCCGATCATCGAGGAACTGGCAGAGGAAGTGACAGATGTAAAGATCTGCAAAGTCAATGTAGATGAGCAGATGAAGATCGCGAAAGAATATCGTGTGATGTCAATTCCTACACTGATCTTATTCAAAGATGGGAAGATCGCGAAACAGGAACTCGGTGCAAAGACGAAAGAAGAGTTACTGGAAATGATTCACGCATAAGAGTTTCATTCCCTTTCAGCATAATGACGCAGTACACGAGGGGAGTAACAAAAAATGGATAAGCAAAAAGGAAATGTCCGTATGGCTGCAAAAAGCAGGACATTTCCTTTTTTATTATCCGGAGTTTTACTTACATCCGTTTCTGCCAGGGGAATTTCTGAAACCAGAGAAAAGGACTGGTTCTGAATGAAACTGTACTTAAAGCGTAAGAGAAGTCAGTCCGGCGCGGTCGATGATATGTACGTTTCCGCGGGAAAGTTCGACATATCCTTCGGAGGAGAAGTATTTGAGCATCCGGGTGACAACTTCTCTGGCGCTTCCGACGAACCGTGCGATCTGCTCGTGCGTCATGTGGATGGTGTCAGATTGTTCATTGGCTGATTCTTCGAGGAGAAAGAGTGCAAGCCGTTTATCAAAGCTCATGAACAGTACCTGCTGCATGGCCCACATGACATCGGAGAAACTTTCAGATGCCAGTTTGTAGGCGAATGCTTCCACATAAATATTTTCCTGCATGATCTGTGAAAAGGCGCAGGAGTTGATCTGAAGAAATTCGCAGTCGGAAACTGCATCAATATGAACGTCAAATGTGATGGAATGAAGGACGCAGGAAGCTGACAAGATACAGATGTCTCCGTCATACAGCCGGTAAAGTGTGATCTCCCTTCCATCTTCTGAGAGGATATAGACACGGATGGATCCTCTTTTGATGAAAAGCACGCCGACACAGTCTAAGTCGGCACTGTGGATCGCGTCTCCTTTCTGATAGGATACAGCGGTTGTCCCGCCGACAAGAATATCTTTCTGATGAGGGGACAATTTATCCCAGAAAGTAAAATGTGATTTTAAAAGTTGAATATCGTGTTCAGTCATTCGTTATGTCACGCTCCTTTGCATAGTGGTATTGTACTATGAGATGAAAAAAAGAGCAAATGATTTTGGAGGAAAACTAATAAACAGAAAAAATCCCCATATATTTGATAGTATGGAAAGAGCGAAAACATTTGCTTTGGATAGAAAACGGGAATATGGGGGGAAGTTATGGCAGAGAGAATCGGAGCGATCAACAGCGCTGTGAATGCGTTTGTGTGGGGCAGGGGGATGCTGGCAGTTTTTCTGGGAGTCGGGATACTTTTTACGCTGCGGACGGGGTTCTTTCAATTCAGAGGCTGGAACACATGGATGGGAGAAACACTTGGCGCATTATTTCGTGACCGGCGTGTCAGGAGGACGCAGGATCATCAGTCTATCTCACAGTTTCAGTCATTTTGTACGGCGCTTGCAGCGACGCTTGGAACCGGGAATATTACCGGGGTTGCGACCGCGATCGTAACCGGAGGGCCCGGGGCAGTGTTCTGGATGTGGGTGTCTGCACTTCTTGGTATGATGACGATCTATGCAGAAAATGTACTTGGGATCAAATATCGCTACAAAGACCAAAATGGCACATGGGTCGGGGGAGCCATGGTCTATATGGAGCGGGGGCTTGGAGCAAAGTGGCTTGCGGTTATTTTCTCTGTTTTCTGTCTTTGTGCATCTTTCGGAATGGGAAATATGACGCAGGCAAATGCAATCGCAAAAGGGATCAAAGAGACCTGGAGGGTTCCGGAGCAGATCACTGGGATCGTGCTGATGCTGCTTGTATCTGCTGTGATCTTAGGCGGTGTCAGGCGGGTGGCAAAGGTCGCGGAAAAGATTGTTCCGTTTATGGCAGCATTTTATATTCTGGGAGGTTTGCTAGTCATTGTGACACACTGGGAGAAAGTTCCGGGGACTTTTTTGTGGATTTTCGAGGAGGCGTTTGGACTGCGTGCAGCTTGTGGAGGCGCGGCAGGGTATGGAATGAAGATGGCGGTAAAAATGGGGATTTCCCGCGGCGTTTTTTCCAATGAGGCAGGGCTTGGCTCTTCTGTGATGGCGCATGCGGCCTCGGATGTAAATTGTCCGCAGATCCAGGGAATGTGGGGGATTGCGGAGGTGTTTATCGATACGGTTGTAGTCTGCACAGTCACGGCGCTTGCAATCCTGACTTCCGGGGTGTATGATCCACAGACATGTCTTCGCAGTATTGCAGAAGGAGTGGAAACCATTGACGGGACAACGCTGACCGGGAATGCATTTGCAACGGTCTTTCCCAATGGGGATAAATTTCTCTCACTCTCAATCGCACTGTTTGCATTTGCCACGATCATCGGATGGGCATATTTTGGAGAGCGGACGGCAGCATATCTTTTTGGGGAACGTGCTGTGTTTCCATACAAACTACTGTACATCCTGATCCTTTTGCCGGGGGCTGTCCTTGCACCAAAGCTTGTCTGGGAATTGTCTGATACGTTTAACGGATTGATGGCAATCCCAAATCTGACAGCGCTGATCCTTTTGCATGGGGAGGTTGTACAGATGACAAGAAGATACCAGCGCTTCGGAAAACGAAAGTAGCTGTTGTCAGAATCTAAATTTCATAAAATCTTAATAAATCATACTATCTATCTTAAAGTTCTTTTTGTATAATAAAGTCAGTTCAAAAGAAAGCAATGAATAAGATAAATGGAAGGAATGATTTGTATGAGAAGACAAAGAAAAGGATTTTTAACATGGATTGCTTCTTTGATTCCGGGAGCAGGAGAGCTCTATATGGGATTTGAGAAGCAGGGGGTCAGCCTGATGCTTTTATTTTGGGGAAGTGTGGCACTGATCTCCATGCTCGGCATGGGATGGCCGGTTTTTTTACTCCCGGTCATATGGTTTTACAGCTTTTTCCATGTGCATAACTTAAAGACCATGAGTCCGGAAGAGTTTTATATGGTAGAAGACAAATATCTGCTCCACATGGATGAACTGGCGAAAGAGTTTCGAAGTGATAAAAAAGGATTTTTCCAGACTTACCGCTCTGTCATTACGATCATAATTATTCTGATCGGCGCGACTTTGCTGTGGGATGGAATTTCTTCTCTGATCTATGTAATCCTGCCGGGATTTATGTATGACATTCTTTGGAACATTGGAAATGTGCTGACAAAAGGAGTGGCAGGAGCAGCGATCATCGCAGTTGGAATTTACTTTTTCCACTGTACAAGAAAGGAAGAAGATCAGTTCCGGCAGGAGCAGAAGAGGAGAAGTGAGGAAGAGGTACAGAATTCTGCAGCGAGAGATTTTATGGCAGGTACTTTTGGGGAGAGCAGGAATGAGGCAGAGAAAAGGGAAATGCTTTTTTCGGGAAATCCGGTAAAGGAACAGCAGGATTTTACGCAACATGAGACGACATCACCACAAGGTCTGTTAGGAACTCTGCAGGGCGAAGAGAAGGAAGATACAGAGAAAGAGCAAGTTTCACAAGTCTGTACATCTGGGAAAATGGAGAACGGTTTCGTTATCGTTCCGCCGTCGGAGGCATCTTCTGAAACATCCGTTGAGAATCCGGATGACAGGCAAGAAAAATAAATCAGCGTAACTAAGATCAAAAAAGAAATTAGGATTTAAAAAGAAATGAAAAACTTCAGCAAAGAGTCCGATTGAAACTGTCACCCTTTGGGGGAATGGCAGAGAAAGGGAAGCTTGCTGAAGTTTTTTATTTGCATTTTTGTGATATCAGAACTGTTTTTATGGAGATTAAATAATCTTCGTCGTCCATTTTGTGCAGTCCCAGACTTCGTTTACCACATCCTGGTAGAAGTCCGGTTCATGGCAGATCAGAAGAATGCTGCCATTGTATTCCTGAAGAGCCCGTTTTAATTCCGCCTTGGCATCCACGTCAAGGTGGTTCGTTGGCTCGTCCAGAAGTAAGATATTTGTCTCGCGGTTAATGAGTTTGCAAAGCCGTACTTTTGCCTGCTCTCCACCGCTTAACACACGCACCTGACTTTCGATGTGTTTGGTTGTCAGACCGCATTTGGCGAGGGCGGAGCGAACTTCATACTGGGTGAAAGATGGGAATTCACTCCAGATTTCTTCGATACAGGTCGTTTTATTGTCCGGTGCAGATTCCTGCTCAAAGTAGCCGATCAGAAGATTTTCACCGAGCTCGACAGAACCTTTCAAAGGTTCGATCAGACCGAGAATACTCTTTAACAGCGTCGTCTTTCCGATTCCGTTGGCGCCGACGAGGGCGATTTTGTGACCGCGCTCCATAGAGAGGGTGAGTGGTTTGGAAAGTGGTTCGTCATAGCCGATCACAAGATTTTTCGTCTCGAAAATGTATTTTCCCGGAGTCCGGCCGACTTTGAAGCGGAATTCCGGTTTTGGTTTCT
>CAUWEA010000099.1:0-8940 GCA_963557735.1 uncultured Faecalimonas sp.
TACGAATCCTTGTTGTGGGTGAAGAGCGGGCGGCACTCCGCAATATCGAGTGCGGGGAGCCATATATGAGAGCGCTTGTAGAAGTGGAGCGTGAGGCAGAAAAAGAGCAGACGGAAGAAGGAATCCAGGAGCAGGATCCTCAGACAGAGGCGCTTGTGAGAAATCTGAAAGAAATGTTTGCAGAGTTTGGTGTGAAGAGTCCGAAAGTCAGCAAGGAGACAGTGGCACAGATTCTGGATATCGATGATCTGAAAAAGCTTGTCGGACAAATCTGTGCAAATGTTCCGCTTCCTTACAGAGAGCTGCAGGAACTGCTGAATGAGCGGGATCCGTGGAAGCTCTATGAACTGCTCAGTTTTAAACTGGCAAATGAGCTTCAGATCATGAATATTAAGGACGAGATCCAGGTAAAAGTGAAAGAGCGCGTGGATAAACATCAGCGCGAGTATATTTTAAGAGAGCAGCTGAAGCTGATCCGGGAAGAGCTTGGGGATGATACGACGCTCAGTGATGCGGATGAATTTGAAGCGGCCACAAAACAGCTGGAAGCATCAAAGGAAGTAAAGGAAAAGCTGTTAAAAGAAATCAAACGTTTTAAAAACTCGATCGGAAGTGCAGCGGAGACATCGGTGATACGGACCTATATCGAGACGATGTTAGAGATGCCGTGGGATAAGAAAAAAGAAGAAACTTACGATTTGAATTATGCAAAAGAAATTCTGAAAAAAGAACATTATGGGCTGGAAGAAGTCAAAGAGCGTGTGTTGGAATATCTTGCGGTACGTACACTGACACAGAAGGGAAATACACCGATCTTGTGCCTGGTTGGACCTCCGGGAACTGGAAAGACATCGATCGCGCGTTCACTTGCAAAAGCGCTCGACAAACCTTATGTAAGAATTTCCCTTGGGGGTGTCAAAGATGAGGCTGAGATCCGGGGACACCGGAAGACTTATGTCGGTGCGATGCCGGGCAGAATTGCAAATGGACTGAAGACAGCAGGGGTAAAAAATCCACTGATGCTTCTGGACGAGATCGACAAAGCAAGTTCCGACTATAAGGGGGATACATTTTCTGCGCTTTTGGAAGTGCTTGACAGTGAGCAGAATTATAAGTTCCGGGATCATTATCTAGAAGTTCCGGTGGATCTGTCAGAGGTGTTGTTTGTGACGACTGCAAATTCACTTCAGACGATCCCACGGCCGCTTTTAGACCGTATGGAGATCATCGAGATCAGCAGCTATACAGAAAATGAAAAAGAACATATCGCAGCAGAGCATCTGATCCCAAAACAGCTAAAGCGGCATGGGCTTTCCGAAGAACAGCTTCAGATTAGCAAACATGCAGTCGGAAGGATGATCCATTCTTATACAAAAGAGGCAGGTGTACGTCAGCTGGAGCGAAAAATCGGAGCCATCTGCAGAAAAACAGCCAAGGAAATCCTTGAGAAGGATAAGAAGAAAGTCCGGGTGACAGAAAAAAATCTTGAGAAATATCTCGGGAAAGAATTATTTACGTATGAAATGGCAAATGAGACGGATGAGATCGGAAGCGTCCGCGGGCTTGCATGGACCAGCGTCGGTGGAGATACACTTCAGATCGAAGTGAACCTAATGCCGGGAAAAGGCGAACTGCTCCTGACCGGACAGCTCGGCGATGTGATGAAAGAGTCGGCGATGACCGGGATCAGTTATATCCGTTCGATCAGCGAGTCCTATGGGATCGAGGCGGACTATTTTGAAAAACATGACTTCCATGTGCATATTCCGGAGGGGGCTGTTCCAAAAGACGGTCCATCGGCCGGGATTACAATGGCGACAGCGATCCTCTCGGCTATTTTGGAGCGGAAGGTCCGTGCAGATCTTGCAATGACCGGGGAGATCACACTGCGAGGAAGGGTGCTTCCGATCGGTGGGCTCAAAGAGAAACTGCTGGCTGCAAAAAATGCAGGGATCAGGACGGTATTGATCCCGGTGAAAAACAAGAGGGATGTGGAAGAACTGTCTTCAGAGATCACGAGAGGGCTGGAGATCATCCCGGTGGAACAGATGAAGGAAGTGCTGGAGCACGCGCTTCTGCCAGAAGAGTAAGGAAAGGGAAACGTATGATTATCAGAAACATTAATTTAGAGACAGTCTGTGGGATCACAAGTAAACTGCCGGAAAATGACAGACCGGAGATCGCATTTGCAGGAAAGTCCAATGTCGGGAAATCTTCCCTGATCAATGCGCTGATGAACCGGAAAGCCTATGCAAGAATCTCGGCAACACCGGGAAAGACACAGACGATCAATTTTTATAATATCAATGAAGAACTTTATCTTGTGGATCTTCCGGGATATGGATATGCAAAGGTCTCTGAGAAAGAGAAGATCCAGTGGGGAAAGCTGATCGAGAAATATCTGCACACTTCCAGACAGTTGAAGGCAGTATTTCTTTTGATTGACATCCGCCATGAGCCATCGGCGAATGACAGGATGATGTATCAGTGGATTGTGGATCAGGGATATAATCCGATCATTATCGCAACAAAATTAGATAAAATTAAGCGCAGTCAGGTGCAAAAACATGTTAAAATGATAAAAGAAGGACTGAAGCTTGTACCAGGAACAACCGTGATCCCGTTCTCTTCCGAGACAAAACAGGGAAGAGATGAAATCTGGGAACTGGTCGAGCGTGAATTCCTGGGACAAGAAGAGACAGAAGAAAGCGAAAATTAAGAAGCGGGAGAAATTGCAGATTCACAAAAAAAGAGGTGGAGCATATGGAAGACAGAAGACCTTACTGGAAGGTGGCAGCAAGTCTTTTCATCAGTCTGATAGGGACAGTACTGTTTGTAGTGGCAGGATTTAAATTAATGGGGTATTTTATGCCGTTTGTGATCGGGTGGGTCATTGCGATGATCGCCAACCCGGTTGTGCGGTGGCTGGAGAAACGGCTGAAGATCGTAAGGAAGCTGGGGTCGGCGATCATCATTGTTCTCGTGCTTGGGCTGATCGTGACGGGGCTTTACTTCGGGATCAGTAAAGCATTCACAGAAATAAAGATCTTTATCGATAATTTCCCGGAGATGTATCAGCAGTTTGAGTCAGATTTCCGTCAGATCGGAAGAGAATTTCAGGGGCTGTTCCATCTGATGCCGGAAGAACTGCAGGCAGGATGGGACGCAATGGTCAGCAATATGGATCAGGGGATGGCGGATCTGATCACGGGAATCAGTGAGCCGACAGTGACAGCTGCAGGAAATTTTGCCAAGCGTCTTCCTTCTATCCTGATCGCAGTGATTGTGACAGTGATTTCTGCTTATATATTTATTGCAGAGCGTGAGGAAATCATCGTCTGGAGCAAGAAGATCGCCCCGGGAGCATTGCAGAAGAAAATGACGATGGTAGTGGACAATTTTAAATATGCGGTGGGCGGATACTTTAAAGCGCAGTTTAAGATCATGGTAGTTGTAGCGCTGATACTGAGCTTCGGTCTGGCGATCCTGAAAGTAAAATACGTACTGCTCTGCGCGATCCTGATCGCACTGCTTGACTTTCTTCCGTTTTTTGGAACCGGAACTGCGATGATACCATGGGCGGTTTTTAAACTTCTGACGGGAGATTATAAAATGGCGATCGGTCTGCTTATTTTATATGGGACAACACAGCTTGTCAGACAGCTGATCCAGCCAAAGTTGGTGGCAGACAGCATGGGACTTACCCCTCTTGTGACGTTGGTCTTACTCTATGTGGGGTATAAAATGGGAAGCGTGCTTGGTATGATCCTTGCAGTCCCAGCAGGAATGATTGTGATCAACATGTACAAGGCAGGAGCATTTGACTATATTTTAGATGATGTCAAAATATTGGCGCAGGGGATCCAGAAATTAAGAGAGCCTTAGCAGAAAACGGGGGAATTACTGACAGAGAAGTTTGCAGGTGTTTTTTGAAAAAGGAAAACAGTCCGGTGGAAAGCCGGAGTGGATAAAATGTACACAGCAGAAAGGTGGAAAAAACAATGAAGTACGATTTTACAACAATTGTGGACAGACAAGGGAAAGATGCGATCGCGGTGGATCTTCCGGAATTTTTTGATCCATATCAGCATGGAGTGACATTAAAGGAAGGGTTTGATCTGATCCCGATGTGGGTAGCAGATATGAACTTTCCGGCAGTGCCGACGATTCCGAAGGCGATGGAGGAGCGTATTCACCATACCACTTATGGATATTTTGAACCGAGAAAATAATATTTTGACTGTATCATCAACTGGCAGAAGGAGAGAAACGGTGTGGAAGGGCTGACACCGGAATGTATCGGTTATGAGAACGGTGTGCTCGGAGGTGTGGTAAGCGCGCTCAGAGTATTCTGCTCGCAGGGAGATACCGTGCTGCTGCACAGTCCTACTTATATCGGATTTACAAATACGCTGAAGAACAATGGATTTGATATTATCCACAGTCCGCTTGTGCAGGATGAAGAGGGAATCTGGCGTATGGATTTTGAAGACATGGAAAAGAAGATCAAAGAACATAAGATCCATGCCGCAATCTTATGTTCCCCGCACAATCCGACCGGGCGTGTGTGGGAACGATGGGAACTGGAGAAGGCAATGCAGATCTATAAAGAAAATGATGTCTTTGTTATCTCTGACGAGATCTGGTCGGATATCGTTCTCTATGGAAATCAGCATATTCCGACACAGTCTGTATCAGAAGATGCGAAAAACCGCACCGTAGCAATGTATGCTCCTTCCAAGACCTTTAATCTGGCAGGACTGGTCGGAAGTTACCATATCATTTATAACAAATACATCAGGGAACGTGTCGAAAAAGAGTCTTCGTTATGTCATTACAATTCGATCAACCTTCTGTCTATGTATGCGCTGATGGGTGCTTACTGTGAAGAGGGAGCAGAGTGGGCAGATGAACTCCGTCAAGTGCTCGGAGAAAACGTGACATACGCATGTGATTTTATCGAGAAACACTTCCCGGGTGTAAACGTATCGAGACCGCAGGGAACTTATATGTTGTTTTTAGACTGTACCGAATGGTGCGAAGAACATGGCATTACGATCGATGAATTGCAGGCAAAAGGATATGAAGTCGGTGTCGTATGGCAGGATGGACGTGCATTCCACGGCCCATGTGCGATCCGTATGAATCTGGCTCTTCCGTTTAGCAGAGTCAAAGAAGCATTCGATCGTCTTGCAGCGCATGTGTTCTGCTAAGAGAGTATGGAAAAATAATATACTTGTATAAAAAGGACTGCAGCTATTTGAAGGGAAAGATAAATTTCAAATAGCTGCAGTCCTTTTTTCTTTTCCCAGAAACAGCGGAGTGAAATTGTTAAGCAGGGTGCAGTTCGTGCTCGGTTTCCTTCCATTCGTGCCCTTTTTCGTCTGGTGTTCAAAACTGTGATAGACTTTGAGATAAGAAATAAATCTGCAGGGCAGGTGGGAGTAAAGTGTCAGGACTTCCTGCCATCTGTAAGATATGAAAACAGCGGGAGGAAGGAAACGATGGAAAAAGACAGCAAAATAAAACAAATTATATGGAAACAGAAAGGATGGCTTGCACTGGTTGTGATTGCCACATGCGCTTACACAGCAAGCGAACTGATGAAAGCTTATGTCATGCAGTTGGTGCTGGATTCCGCAACACAGATGTCTGGGCAGTTATTTCAGAAGGCATTTATCACGTTTGTGTTGTATTTACCAACATTTCTTCTGACTTATACATTTTTATATTTTTGCAGGGAAAAGTTTATCGTGAAATGTAGTATCTCTATCAAAAATCAGTGGTTTGCAGATATCCAGAAGAAACAGCTCTGTGATTATGATATGCAGGAAGCGTCTACCTATATTTCGCATTTTACAGTGGACATCAAAACGATCGAGGAAGATTATATCGGCTCACTCTTGTCGGTGATTCAGGATGTCATTGTAGGACTTGCTTCTTTAGGAGCAATTTTGAAAGTTCACTATACATTTGTGCTGGCGATTGTTTTAAGTATTTATCTGCCGGTATTTGTCAGCAGTCTTTGGGGAAAGCGGTTAGAAAAGACAAGGCTGGAGGCTTCGGAAACCAATGGGAAAATGGTGGCGCTTATCAAGGAATTGATGAATGGGTTTGAGGTAAGTACTCTATTTGGGATCCGTAAAAAAGAAGAAAAGAAATTCCGGAAGATGAACGAGGAGACTGGGGCGAAGGCGTTTGATGCAGAGATAAGCGGTGATGCCGCAGCTATCAGCAGCGGTACCGCAAGTATTGCGATTTTCTTTGGAAATATGTTTCTCGGAGTGCTGCTTGTCTTAAAAGGTTTAATCACACTTGGACAGGCGCAATATGTAATACAGCTTATGAATAACATTGTGAATCCGTTGCACCGTATTGGACCGTATCTGGCAGAAATGAAAACAGCAGAGGCGCTTTATCAGAAGGTAAGTGAAAAATTGCAGGAACATACAGAAATTTCTGAGCCAAAGGAACTTTCAAAATTTGTGACCGATATCTGTCTGGACGGAGTATCTTTTGCGAAAAATGAGCGGACGATTCTTGATCAGGTTCGTGTAAGTTTTCAAAAAAATCAGAAATATCTGCTTGTCGGGGAAAGCGGAAGTGGAAAATCTTCTTTACTGAAAATCCTTTTGAATATGTATGGGGATTATGATGGGAAAGTAAGTGTGGACGGCAATGATTTTCAGAGCATAGACAAGGACAGCTGGTACCGGTGTCTGTCAGTTGTCAGTCAGGATGGTTTTGTTTATCACGATACACTTTTAAACAATATTACTTTATATCAAGAATACAGCAAGGAAGAAATTGACCGGGTAATCGCTCTCTGCAATCTGGAAGAGTTTGTTGCCAGTCACGAAGAAGCATTCGAGTTTCTGATTGAAGAAAATGGAAAGAATATTTCCGGAGGAGAACGCCAGAGGATCTGTCTGGCGAGGGCACTGATCCGCAGACCATCCATTTTGATCCTTGATGAGGCGACATCTGCACTGAATTCGGAGATGGCACGCCAGATTGAGGAAAATATTTTAGGACTGGAAGATACGACGATAATCGCTGTTTCACATAGAATCTTCCCGGAACTTCGGGAAAAATACGATAGTGTGATCCGATTTGAGAATCATAAAGCAGTTTTGGAAATGAAATAGGAAGTATTCGGAAGAGAAGAATTTGGGGAAGATATGAAAACGTTGTCAGTGAAAATGTGGCTGACAGTAAACGTACTAAGAGTCATATTTTATTGAACAGTAGTAGTTCAATAAGCGGGAACAGAGGCATAAGTAGTCCAGTGCCATAGATGTTAGATTTCCCTCTGTCAAATAGCTGAATTTTAACTGCTTAGCGGATATATAGTCCGTTGCTATATAGTTGTTTGACGTATATCATTGCAGAAATATATTTGTTATGACAGGATGTTTAAATTATATGGTTAAAAGTACGCATAAAATCAATTGTAAAAAAATACAATTGATTTTATGCGCGATTTTGCTTATACTATAAACAGTGAAATTGGAAAGGAAGAACAGTGTATGCATGAAACAAGAACAACAGAGTTTAAAGAAAAGATTACAAATACATTTTTAAAAACAGTAAGTGCTTTTTCAAATTACGATGGCGGAGAAGTGTTTTTTGGTATCGATGACAATGGGAATATCAAAGGCCTGTCAGATGTAAAACAAGCGTGTCTTGATATTGAAAATAAGATTAATGACAGTATTACTCCGCAGCCTGACTATACACTGGAATTGCAGAATAATGACAGAACGATAAAACTGACTGTAAAAAGTGGGCTGCAAAAGCCGTATTTATATAAATCGAAAGCATATAAGCGAAATGATACAGCAACCATAGAGGTTGACACACTGGAGTTGTCGAGACTGATTTTGGAAGGAAAAAATATCAGATTTGAAGAATTGCGGTATGAAGAGCAAAATCTTACATTTGCTACCTTAAAACAAAAATTAAAGGAATATATTCAGATTGAAACTTTTAATCAGGATACCTTGAAAACGCTGAGCTTATACAACAATACAATTGGATACAATAATGCAGCAGGGATTTTGGCGGATGAAAATCATTTTCCGGGAATTGATATGGTGAAGTTCGGTGAAAACATCAGTGTGATCCATAAGAGGGCGACCTTTGATCATATATCCATTTTGACAGTCTACGAAAAAGCAGCAGAGGTGTTCAAGGATTATTATCAATATGAAGAAATACAAGGTACTGATAGGAAAAAGGTAGAAAAAATACCGGAGGCTGCCTTTAGAGAAGCAATCGCAAACGCATTGATCCACAGAGCGTGGGATGTAGAGTCACAGATAAAAGTTTCGATGTTTGATGACAGAATAGAAATTATTTCTCCGGGAGGATTGCCATCCGGAATAACAGAAGATGAATATTTATCGGGGAAACTTTCAGTCTTAAGAAATAGAAATCTTGCAAATGTATTTTACAGGCTGGGGTTTGTCGAAATCTTCGGTACAGGAATTACAAGGATAAAACAGCTCTATAAAGAAGGCCTGATGCAGCCGGATTTTGAAGTGTCGGAAAATACGATCAAGATTGTACTCCCGATTTTTGAGAAAAATCTGAATTTAACGGAAGACGAAAGAATAATATATAAGATTTTGAGCAGGACAATGCTGAAATCAATCAGCGAAATTGCTCCTTACGCTCCGTTTGGCAAATCAAAGACAACACAGTTGTTGAAAGATATGGGGAAGAAAGGCGTTGTGAAAATTGAAGGTAGGGGAAGGGGTACTAAGTATGTGATAAAGTAATCATCATGACAAAGAGTAATAATGCAAACTTGTGCTATATTGTCTCTTCTTCATTTCTTGTAGTTGCAAGTGGATAAAAGAGCTTTGAGCTATATAAAATTCTCTACTATGAAGAAGTCAGAGCAGATTATCGCGAGGGGGGGGGTTGGCGTGGCGT
>CAUWEA010000100.1:0-8913 GCA_963557735.1 uncultured Faecalimonas sp.
AGAACCATCCTCTCGTCTGGTCTACCGCTTCGGAAATAAAGTCTGCCGGGAACTGTTTCTCAAATAAATCTTTATTTTCAAACGGGTAATGGTGCTGTGCAAATGGCATCGCTCCACTGTCAAACCAGCAGTCGATTACTTCCGGCACACGGTGCATCTCTTTTCCACAGTGCGGGCACTTGATCGTCACCGCATCGATGAATGGGCGGTGCAGTTCGATATCATCCGGGCAGTTATCTGACATTGATTTCAGTTCTTCAATACTTCCGATGGAATGCATATGTCCACATTCACACTCCCACACGTTAAGCGGTGTTCCCCAGTAACGGTTACGGCTGATTCCCCAGTCCTGTACATTCTCAAGCCAGTCTCCGAAACGTCCTTTTCCGATGCTTTCCGGGATCCAGTTGATCGTATTGTTGTTTCTGATCAGGTCTTCTTTGACTTCTGTCATCTTGATGAACCATGACTCACGCGCATAGTAGATCAGTGGTGTGTCACATCTCCAGCAGTGTGGATAGCTGTGCTCAAAGTTCGGAGCAGCAAAGAGAAGTCCTCTCTTCTCCAAATCTTCTAATACCATCGGATCTGCTTTCTTACAGAATGTTCCTGCCCATGGAGTTTCCTCTGTCATCTCACCCTTCTCATCTACTAACTGAAGAAATGGAAGATCATATCTGCGTCCTACCTGGGCATCATCCTCACCAAATGCAGGCGCGATATGAACGACACCGGTACCATCTGTCAGCGTAACATAGTCGGCGCATGTCACATAGTATGCCCTCTTATTTAACTCTACAAACGGGAATAACGGCTCATACTCTTTATTTTCCAGATCTTTTCCGACATAAGTCTCTACGACTTCCACATCGCCTTCGAGCACCGTATCCACAAGTGCCTGCGCCATATAGTAGGTGTAGCCGTCATTTTTTACTTTTACATAAGTTTCATTCGGGTTGACGCAAAGTGCCACATTAGAAGGAAGTGTCCATGGAGTTGTTGTCCATGCAAGGAAGTAAGCATCCTCTCCTTTTACTTTGAATCTTATGATCGCAGAGCGCTCTTTGACATCTTTGTATCCCTGTGCAACTTCGTGGCTGGAAAGCGGAGTTCCGCAGCGAGGGCAGTAAGGTACGATCTTATATCCCTTGTATAACAGCCCCTTGTCCCAGATCTGTTTTAACGCCCACCACTCAGATTCGATAAAGTTATTGTCGTACGTCACATATGGGTTGTCCATATCTGCCCAAAATCCGACTGTCGCAGAGAAATCTTCCCACATTCCTTTATATTTCCACACACTGTCTTTACAATGTTTGATAAACGGCTCTAATCCATACTCCTCGATCTGCTCTTTTCCATCCAGTCCAAGCAGCTTTTCCACTTCCAGTTCTACCGGAAGACCATGTGTATCCCACCCTGCTTTTCTTGGTACCATATATCCTTTCATAGTACGGTATCTTGGAATCATATCCTTGATGACACGAGTCAGCACATGTCCGATGTGCGGTTTTCCATTAGCAGTCGGAGGTCCATCGTAAAATGTATATGTCTCCCCTTCTTTGCGGTTTTCCATACTTTTTCGGAAGATATCATTCTCTTCCCAGAATTTTTCTGTTTTCTTCTCACGGTCAACAAATTTTAAGTCCGTAGATACTTTCTGATACATACTGATTCTCCTTTTCTTTCTATATTTCACAGATGCGGTCCTGCCGGCCCGGTTGCAAAGTAATCTTTAAAAATATAAATTCCGTTTCACACGAAGCGTGTTTTTTATTACATAGGATTCTTCTGTGTAATAAAAAAACTCCCACCCTGTAAAAGGACGGAAGCATCATCTTTCGTTTTACCACCTGTTACAACATACCAGCATATGCGCTCCCGATAACGGCGGAATCCCGTCAGTGCTTACTTATTTTTCCAAAAAATGTTCAGCGCCTGCAACTCAGAAGTGATATTCAAATATACTTTACTCATACCAGGCTTCCACCATCCCCGGCTCGCTTTGATTTTCCAGTATATCTTACTGTCTTCGTCAACGTCTTTGCCTATACAAATTCCATTATAGGAACATTTTCTGCCGCCGTCAAGGGTTGTTTGCGATGTTTTTCCCAACTTTTCTTTACCATTTTTTCATATTCTGTTTATAGATTCTCTGACGTTTTCATGGTAGAATCAGAATAACTTAAAAACTTGCGGAAGTTAACTCCCCAAAATCACATTCTTTGCTGCAGCAATCAGAATCTCAAAAGAATATTTGAAAGGTGGCTCACAATGCAAGCAGAAAATATACTCGCTAAAAATATTTCAGCAGCAGGCAGGAAGTCCTCTTACGATGCTGCCTGCAAGCGCCTCCTTGCCAATAAGATTATTCTGGCATGGATCATGAAAAATTGTCTGGTTGAATATAAAGACTGTGATGTAAAGGAAATTGCAGAATGTTACATTGAAGGAGAACCTCAGGTTTCCAGCATAACTGTCAATCCAGATGAATCTTCCAACACAGAACAGATTACCGGAATGGCAACGGAAGACGCTACGATTACGGAAGGAACAATTACTTATGATATCCGTTTCTTTGCCACAATCCTGTCTTCCACACATCAGATTCGTCTTTTTATCAATCTGGAAGCTCAAAATGATTTCTATCCGGGATATCCTATTATCAAAAGAGGATTATATTATTGCAGCCGGATGATTTCCTCCCAATATGGTACAGAATTCTCATCTTCCCAATATGATCAGATTAAAAAAGTTTACTCTATCTGGATCTGTATGAATCCGCCGGAAAACCGGAGAAATACGATCACCCGCTACTCCATCCATGAGGAAAATATAATCGGTGATGTGCACGAGATTCCCCAAAACTATGATCTTCTCTCTGCAATCATCATCTGCCTGAGTGATTCTGAGCAGGAGGCTGACGGCGGCGTGTTAAAATTATTAGAAGTACTGCTCTCTCCTACCCGGGAGGCAGAAGAAAAAAAGCAGATTTTACAGAACGATTTTCATATTAAAATGACCAGGAAATTAGAAAAGGAGGTTTCCACTATGTGTAATTTGAGCAAAGGAATTGAAGAAATTGGACTGAGAGAAGGTAGAAAAGAAGGCAAGAAAGAGGGCATTCTGTTTTCGATTCAGTCTCTTATGGAAACTATGAATTTCTCAGTGGAAGAAGCAATGAGTGCCCTAAAAATCCCAAAAACAGAGCAGGAACAATATACCAAGAAATTGAAACAGAAATAGATTCCTTATAAAAAATTTCTTAATAGAACTATAACAAAAAGGTGATGCCAAATGAAATACCGGTTATCATTCGATTGATTCTAATTTTCTCTTAAATCCGGTTTCATTTTCCATCACCTTTTTGTGAAACTGTCAAAAATATCTTTTAAATTTTTTCTATCAAAAATATCCGTTAAAATTTACAATTCTTCCCTCGTCACATTTTTCAGCCATTTATAACTTTTATAGCGATACCATGTGATCGGGATCTTAATGATCTCGTCACTCATCAGGATCATGTAGACCACCGGCACACTGCAGTGAAATACAAATGCGGCAAGTGCTCCAAACAAGATCGAACAGCCCCACATGGTGGACATGTCCAGTATCAGTCCAAACCTGGTATCTCCACCGGAACGGAAGGTTCCTACAACCAGTGTCGTATTGTATGCCTGCCCCACCACAAAATAAGACATAACAAAAAACATAAACCGCATGTATCCACGGGCAGTCTCTGACAAGGTCATTGCTTCTGCCATAAACGGAGCGATCGCAAGGATCAAGATTCCTCCAAGCAGTCCCATCAGTACACTGAGCCACACAAATCTGCGGGCATAGGCTTTTGCATGTTCGTATTTTTTCTCACCGATCGTCTTGCCCAGATAGATTGCCGTCGCACTTGCCAGCCCGAACGCAACTACTGTCGCGAGCTGTCTTGCCACCTGTGCCACAGAGTTTGCCGCCACTGCCGCACTTCCCATATGGCCAAGTACTGCCGTGTTCGCCGCCGTTCCAAGTCCCCAGAACACTTCATTTAAGATAACCGGAAATGCATATTTCAAGAAATCCCGGTTGAGGACTTTCTCTGTATGCAGAAAGTATTTCGTATGAAACTTGATGTCCTTATTCCAGAAATGCGAATACAGACAGACTAAAACCATCTCCAGCAGTCTCGCAGTCAGCGTACCGATTGCGGCACCTTTGACTCCCAATGTCGGCATCCCAAACAGACCGAAGATCAGAACCGCATTGATACCCACGTTACAGATCAAAGAGCAAAGGTATACGACTGTCGCCACAACAACCCGCTCTACACTTCTCATAATATAGAGATACGTCTGTGTAATTCCCATGAAAACATACGACCAGCTGACGATCCGAAGATAGATCACCCCCTGCTCTATCACCTCCGGATCTGAAGTAAAGATCCGCATCAGTGTATGTGGAATGCACTGAGCCGCCACAAAAAATATCGCCGTCACAATTACCGCCGACCGCATTCCAAATCCTAATATCTTCTCAATCGTACAGATGTCCTTCTTTCCCCAGTACTGCGCTGTCAAAACTGTTGCGCCCGAAGTCAGACCAAATAGAAACAATGTCATAATATACTGCACCTGCCCCGCCAGAGAAGCTCCGGAAAGCGCATGTTCCCCGACCTTTCCAAGCATTACAACATCAGCCGCGGTCACACCTACATTGATCAGATTCTGAAGCGCCATCGGAATAACAAGCGCTAACACACTGAGATAAAAATGCTTCCAGTTTATGTTCAGATTCTGTTCCAATTTTTTTGTTTTCCCAAACATCTTTTTCCTCCTTCATTTCTTTATTCCTTTTTCCCACTGAAAATCCCAAATGATTATAGTATGAAGCCCTTCTCCTATGCAAGTCAAAAAATTTTTCATCCGCTATTTCCCACTTTCCCTCTCTATGATATGATACATTGGAAACAAACAATATCTTACTTTATGAGGGGTAACATTATGAACAATCAGAAAAAGTCCGCACCTGCGGCAACAAACGCAATTACGGAAGGAATTATCTGGAGACAGCTTTTGATTTTCTTTTTTCCTATTGTTCTCGGTACATTCTTCCAGCAGCTTTACAATACTGCCGATGCGATGATCGTCGGACGGTTTGTTGGGAAAGAAGCGCTTGCCGCTGTCGGCGGTTCTTCCAATCAGATCATCAACTTGATCATCGGATTCTTTGTCGGTGTTTCATCCGGAGCGACTGTGATCATCGCCCAGCATTACGGTTCGAGAAAAGAGACCGAGCTGTCCCATGCACTGCACACTGCAATTGCTTTCTCAACCGTATCCAGTATTTTTCTTATGGGAGCCGGTTATTTCCTGGCACCGGCGCTTCTGCGTATGATGAATACTCCAGACAGCATGATGGCAGATTCCGTGACTTATCTTCGGATCTTCTTCCTCGGAATTTTATTTACATTTATCTACAATATCGGATCCAGTATCCTTCGTTCCGTTGGAGATTCCAAGCGGCCACTGTACTACCTGATTGTCTGCTGTTTTTTAAACATCGGGCTGGATCTTCTATTTGTACTTGTATTCCATATGGGAATTGCAGGCGCTGCAATCGCAACCGTACTGTCTCAGGCAGTCAGCGCAATCCTTGTCCTGCTCGCACTGATACGGACATCCGACATTTACAAACTGCATCTTGGAAAAGTCCGCTTCTTTAAAGGCTCGCTGTCTTCGATCCTTCGTATCGGAATTCCGGCTGGACTTCAGGCAGCCATGTACAGCTTGTCAAATATCATCATCCAGACTGCTTTAAATGCTCTTGGAACAGATACTGTGGCAGCATGGACTTCTTTCGGGAAAATGGATGCTTTCTGCTGGATGGTCATTTCAGCTTTTGGAATTTCGGCTACAACTTTCGTCGGACAAAATTACGGCGCCGGAAAATATGACCGTGTAAGAAAAAGTGTGCGTGTCTGTCTTGGAATGACACTTACTTCCTCTGTCGCAATGAGTGTATTTCTGATGACCGCAGGAAAATATCTGTTCCATCTGTTCACAAGCGATCCGGAAGTCATCCGCATCGGAATTCAGATTCTGAACTACATGGCACCGGCTTATGCGCTGTTCGTATTTATCGAGATCTACTCTGGGGCATTGCGTGGAATCGGTGATGTGATCATCCCTACAATCATGACCTGCTGCGGCGTATGTGTGTTCCGTACACTGTGGGTATTCCTGCTTGTCCCAAAATCACCTACAATTGAGACGATCACTCTCAGTTATCCGATCTCATGGGGCATCACTGCAGTACTGTTTATCATTTACTATTATAAAAAGCAGAAAAAACTGGGAACAGAAAAATTCGATCAGTAAGCCATCATAGAAATCTTTGAAATCAAAATCTATATACATCGTATCCAGAGTAATGGCTTTTACGAAATAGAAAAGGGAAATTGTGATTTATCCTGCACAATTTCCCATTTCTCTATGTCTCCTCTTTTATAAATTTTCTTAAAAACAATCTAGCACGCTCGGTCTTCGGATTTGAAAAAAATTGCTGTGCTTCTCCCTCTTCAATGATTTTCCCTCGATCAAGAAAAATGACTCTGTCCGCAATGTTTTTTGCAAACTCCATCTCATGTGTAGCTATAATCATCGTCATATGATTTCGGGCAAGCTTATACAAAAGATTCAAAACTTCTCCAACAAGCTCTGGATCCAAAGATGATGTAGGCTCATCAATCAGCATGACCTCCGGCGCGACAGCCATTGCTCTTCCAATCCCGATTCTCTGCTGCTGTCCACCAGATAATTGCGATGGATAACTATCTCTCTTTTCTTCCAAACCAATCATCTGCAATATTTCCATTGCTTTTTCTTTTGCCATTTGTCGTTCCATTCCTTGAACAGAAATCATAGGCTCCATAATATTTTGCAAAGCTGTCTTATTTTTAAAAAGATTATAGTTTTGAAAAACCATCGCTGTTTTTGCCCGCAAACAATAAATCTCCTGCTTTTTAATCCTTTTTGAATCTACCACTACATCTCCTATCATTATTTTCCCTTCTGACGGTTTTTCAAGATAATTTAAGCAACGCAACAAAGTAGATTTTCCTGTCCCCGATGGACCAACAACTGCCAAAACCTGTCCTTTTTCTAATTCAAAAGAAATTCCATCCAAAACCTGTAATGTTCCAAAATTTTTCTTCAGATTTTCTACCTTGATCATAGCACTTTCCTCCCTGACTTCCGGCATCATTTTCTAATAAATACGATTCAGATATTTCTCTGTTTTTTGCTGAATCATCGATAAAACAGAAATAATAATCCAATAAATCAGCATTGCTGCCGCATATCCTTCTAAAAATCGATATGTCCGGGACGTTTCCATACTTACAACTGCCATCATATCTTTGTATCCAATCATAAATCCAATTGCTGTCGATTTAAATAAATTAATAAAATTGTTGGACAATCCTGGAACTGCAATTCTCACCGCCTGTGGCAATATAATTTTTCTAATTACTGTAAACGGTCTTAGTCCAATCGACAATCCTGCTTCATATTGCCCTCTGTCAACGGAATTTAATGCTGCTCTGATATCTTCTGACATAAAAGCACAATAATTACAGCTCAAAGCAATAATGACTGCCGTAAATGGAGACATTTCTTTAATCCGATCGCTAAACTGGGCAAATCCATAATAAAACAGAAACAGCTGCCCAATAAACGGAGTCCCTCTGAAAAAGGAAACGTACACCGAACTGATAAAATTTAATCCTTTCATTCGATACTGTCTGATAATTGCCAGTATCAGTCCAAATACAAGTGATAACACAAGTGAAAGCACCGCTACTTTTACTGTTTCCGGAAGTAATTTTAAAATTTTAGGAATCATATTCAGAAAGTAATCAATTCTGAAAGTATCCATACCTATTTCCCTCTTTTATTCCATCGGATCAAATCCAAACCACTTAATTGCTGTCTCTTTCATGAATCCTTCTTCTTTTAGTTCCTTCAAAACTTCGTTTACATCATCCCGCAGAGCTTTTCCCTCTTCTGTTTTTGCAAATGGATATCCTGCATTCTCCGTATATACTGGCTCACCCACTCCTTTAATCTCTAAGCCTGACTCTTTTTTCACTGATTCAATATGCAGAGAAGACATCAATGTAGCATCCAAACGCCCCATTGCTACATCTGCCGGAACTGCTGTACTTTCTTCATAATTTACATATTCAATTTTTCCATCTGGATCCAATTCATCAAAATATGAATAAGCAATATCATCACTTAAAAGTCCAAGTTTTTTTCCATATAAGTCTTCTACCGTTTCAATTTCACTATTATCTTCTGCCACAACGATTCGATATGGAACGTAAAAATATACATCACTGAAATAATATTTTTCTTCTCTTTCCTCTGTAATACCAATTTGATCAGCTACTGTATCTACTCTCCCTGATTCTAGCAACTCAATGACTCCCGGAAATCCTGCTGTTTCCCACTGAATTTCACGTCCGAGTCTCTTCCCAATTTCTTCCCATACTTCGATTTCAAATCCCTCTAGTTCTCCAGTTTTCTCATTTGTCTCTGAAAAAAACGCATGTTGCCCTGTCGTTGAAATCACAATAGGATCCTTTGAATTCTTTTCTTCTTTCTTAATAGACTGTGTTTTCTTTTCTGTTTTTTCCTCTACAGCACCATTTGAACACCCGGTAAACATCCCCATTGCTAATACCGCTGACAGGCCAACTAAAATACTTTTTTTCATTTCCCATTCCTCCTCAATTTTTATAATTCTTTTCCAGTTCTATTATAAAAATAGAAAATTTAAATGTAAAATTAGAAATAAACATGATATCATCAGTTTTAATTATGTATTTATTTTTAATTATTGATATTGATTATAGTGAGC
>CAUWEA010000101.1:0-8903 GCA_963557735.1 uncultured Faecalimonas sp.
ACTTTCTGTTTTTTAGAAGAGCGCTTGCCATGCGGACTGTTTTGTCAATCTGTGCCTGCTCTTCTTTTGATTTTCCTTCTTTCAGAAGTTCCAGGATCAGTGAGATTTCATCCGGTGAGAAGCGGATTCCTTTCTTATTTGCATTTGTGATCAGGGCAAGCAGAACCGGGGCAAGGTCATTGCCTGACTTCCCGCTTGTCTTCGCTGCAGCAGTCCGGATCAGTTCCAGTTTTACCGGATCCATCTTCTGTAACATTGGGTGTTCCATCCAATTGTTCATATACTATTCCCTCCAAAAGATCGTTTTCCAGAGATACCGGAAGTTCCTGCATATTTGTGTCCGTATCGGCGGCAGAAACATCGGATGACAGATCTCTGTAAGTTTCAAAAAGTTTCTGTTGTTCCGGAGATAACATTCCCTGAAGCAGCGCGGAAAGGTCGAATGCAGGAGGAGAAGAGGCACTGCCGGATGAGGAATCGGAACAAGATTGTTTTGGTGATGTTTCACTTGCCATTTTCTGAAATGAGGCAGCCATTTCCATCGCATTCAGCATGTTCTGTATCTGATCGATCATTTCGCAGTCGCTTTTCCTCAAAAACGGGCGAAGTTCTTCCAGAATATCGGATGGAGAAGACACTTCCTTTTCAAAAGCACAGCTATGTAAATCTGAGCGAAAATCCCGAAAAAAAGAAAACGTCTGCTGCAATTCCATAAACTTCACATAGACTGCAATCATCCGCTGGTTGGATGGAGGAAGATAGGGAATCATCAGTTTCATCATCCGCAGGCCGGGTGTTGAGATCAGTGTGTCAAATGGTGTCATGGGAATCTTTGATTGATCGTTCATAGAAACTCCTTTCCATTGCGTTATCAATATATATGAGGCAGACAGGGAAGATATACCTTTTTCTTTTTCCTTCATATAATAAAAGAAAGAGAACAGGAAGTGCCTGCACGGAACATTCCGGCGGGACTGCTTCCGGAAAAGAGGAGCAGATGGAAGAGATTTTGATCATTGACAGAAATGCAGTGTATGAGCTGGACGAAGAATGCTTAAAGAAAAAGATGGAAATGGAAAAGAGAAAACAAGAGGAACAGCAGAAGACAGAAGAAAATGATAACAAAGAAGCGTAAACATGTTTAAAGACGGGGCATTTTGCCCCGTCTTGCAGAAAAATTAGCAGCAAAGAGAATTTCTGTCGCCGCATCCGCATCCATTTCCAAATCCGCCGCAGCAGAGAAGTAATAAGATGATCCAGATACAGCTGTCACCACATCCGCATCCGTTGTCGTGTCCGTTTCCGAAACCGCCACAGCAGAATAATAAGATGATGATCCACAGACAAGAATTGTTGTTTCCTCCTCTGTCTTCTCCACCGCATCCGCATCCACAGTTAGTAGCTGTTAAATCACTCATGTTAAATCCTCCATTTGAGATTGTTTACACTCCTATACTATGTGGGAGGGCTTATTTATGTTTCCCCAAAAAAGAAAAATTTTCAAAAAGAAACATTTTGGAAAAATGAGTGAACATGCTGATATCATTTTTTTGATTTATAGAGTACACCTATAAGTATATAAAAATAAACGATAGTAATAACTTTTTCAGATATGTTACACTAGGGATAGAAAAATTTTATGTCTGAGGAGGAGATCCGTATGAAAATTGGAGTAACTGAAATTAGCCCAAGGGCGGTGCAGCAAGTGGCTGAGAAAAAATTTAAGGAAGGATACTATTGCTGTGAGGCTTTAGTCAGTGCGATCCGTGATGAATTTAAACTGGATGTTCCGGAGGAAGTGATTGCAATGGCTTCCGGTATGGCGGTAGGTGCAGGAAAATCCGGCTGTGTCTGTGGCGCTTTTAATGGAGGGATTCTTGCACTTGGATTATTTTTCGGGCGTACAGAGCAGGATGGACCGACAAATCCAAAAAGTGTCAAGTGTATGGAACTGACAAAAGAACTCCATGACTGGTTTAAAGAAGCGAATGGTAAAAATGCAATCTGTTGCCGCGTTCTTACAAAAGAGTTTGATAAAGGGCGTGGAGAGCATAAGGAACAATGTATTTTCTTTACGGGACTTTGTACATGGAAGGTTTCCCAGATCATTTGCCGGGAACTGGGAATGAAGAATCTGGATGAGGTGGATGAACCGGCTCCAAGACGTGCGATTGCTGAAATTTAAGACGAAGGATGAAAATGATATGAAAAAAGTGATACAAAAAGTCCCGCTACCTCTCTGTGGGGTGATGCTTGGATTTGCTGCTCTCGGAAATCTTTTGCAGAGTTATAGTGAGGGGATTCGATATGTCTGTGGGGGGATAGCAGCGTTTTTGCTGGTACTTATTCTGATGAAACTCGTGATGTTTCCGGAGATGATAAAAGAAGATTTAAAAAATCCGATTCTGGCGAGTGTGGCCGGCACATTTCCGATGGCGCTTATGCTGTTAAGCACATATATTAAGCCATTGATTGGTGCGGGAGCAAAATATATCTGGTATTTTGCAATCGGTTTACATATTGTACTGATTGTTTACTTCACATTAAAATTTATGTGGAAACTTCAGATGCCGAAAGTATTTGCCAGCTATTTTATTGTATATGTAGGAATTGCTGTTGCGGCAGTTACAGCTCCTGTTTTTGAGGAGACTGCAATAGGTGCCTGTGCGTTCTGGTTTGGCTTTGTTACACTGATCGGTTTATTGGTTCTTGTGACCATCCGCTATATCAAATATAAAGAGATTCCGGAACCTGCAAAGCCACTTTTTTGTATTTATGCGGCTCCTACAAGTCTTTGTGTTGCCGGATATGTACAGTCCGTAACACCAAAATCAAGAGGATTCTTGCTGGCGATGCTGCTTGTGGCAACCGTGCTATATGTTCTGGCGCTTGTGAAAGCAATCAGTTATCTGAAGCTGAAATTCTATCCAAGCTATGCGGCGTTTACCTTCCCATTTGTCATCAGTGCGATTGCGACGAAGCAGACGATGGCTTGTCTTGCAAATATGAAGCAGCCGATCCCGGCGCTCCAATATGTTGTTTTGCTGGAAACAGTGATTGCTGTATTGTTTGTGATTTATACATTTATTCGTTTTCTGCAGTTTATTTTTGCAGATCAGAAATAAACGAGAGTGGAAGCGACAGATGTCGGTGTGGAGAGTTTAGAAGCAACCGTATTTTGCACACCGTCTGCGAAGCGGATGAATATCCTAATGAAAAAGGATATGCATATGAAAGAGGTAAAAAAAGTCATTCGTTACTCGTGTGAGGAGATAAACAGCGGGAAAATATCCGGACGGGGAATCTGTGTTGCAGTGCTTGATACCGGGGAGTGAGTTATTATAGTGCAAAATGGGGAAAGAAGTGATTTGTATGTGTATGAATATGAAAAAGAGAAGAAATCATAAATAAAAATAATCTCCCGAAAAGGAAGTCTCTTAGTCTGTAAAAGATGGAAGAGACTTCTTTTGTATAGAAAAGTTCTGTGTAATTAGAATGAGACAAGTTCCCTGCTGCATACAATCTCAAGGAGAAGGGGGGCTATCGCTTGGATGGAAAGTGTTTGAGAGAAATGCAGCAGGCGGATATTAGAGAGGTAAGTGCCGATGAACTTGCAGATATCAGCGAAATTGAAATCGATCCAAAGCAGTCCGTACAGAAAAGAGTAAGGGCGTATGTGGAGCAAGTACAGAATCCATATCTTGTCCGGGTGGGGGACTATGTTGTGAAGATCAGATATTCCGACTGTAACGAAACACTAAATGACCGGATGAAACAGTATATTTCTAAAATTGCAGAGGCAAACGATTAAAAGCAGAAGGAAGGTAAGATGCAGAAACATAGATGTTATCAGACTGCGGTGTATCTTCGTGTATCGAGGGAGAAAGAAGATGTGGATGGCAGTATCAAAGGAGAAAGTGAAAGTATTTCTTCCCAGCGTGAACTGGCCCGCTCGTTTGTAATGGCACAGCCGGATATGGAGCTGTTTGATATTTACGTTGATGACGGATATTCGGGCACAAATTTTGACCGGCCGGACTTTAAGCGGATGATGGCAGATATCAGAGACGGGAAGGTAAACTGTGTTGTTGTAAAAGATTTGTCCAGATTTGGACGGGATTATATTGATGCCGGGCGGTTCCTTCAAAAGATCTTCCCGGCTTTTTCTGTGCGTTTTGTTGCAATCACAGACCACTATGACAGCCTGACGGCGGATCAGAACACCACATCATTTATGATTCCGGTAAAAAATTTTGTGAATGATTTTTACTGTCAGGATATTTCGGAGAAAGTCAGATCCCATCAGAAAATCAAGCGGGAGAAAGGAAAATTTATCGGGGCATTTGCAGTCTATGGGTACCAAAAAGACCGTGACAATAAGAACAGACTGGTCATAGATAATTATGCGGCAAAGATTGTAAAAACAATTTTTGCGTGGAAACTGCATGGGATGAGCAGTCTTGCCATTGCAAACCGATTGAATGAGGATGGAATTTTTTCTCCATTGGAATATAAGAAGTCCCATGGAGAACATTATGCTACGGGATTTCATGCGGGAATCGTATCCAAATGGTCTGCGGCAGCGGTCAAGCGTATTTTGACCAACGAGATTTATACCGGGACGATGGTGCAGGGAAAACGGGAGAAAGTCAATTATAAGGTCGGCAAGATTTTAGAAAAGCCGGAGTCGGAATGGTGTAAGGTAGAGGGAACCCATGAAGCGATCGTTTCCAAAGCAGATTATCAAACAGTGCAGCGGCTTCTAAAAGTAGATACCAGGGCCGGAAAAGGGAAAGAAAAAGCGCATATATTTTCGGGACTTTTGTTTTGCGGGGACTGTCAGGAGCCGATGATCCGGCGGATGAACAGATATCAGGGAACAGAGAGGATCTCTTATATCTGTTCTACGAGAAACCGGAGCGAAGGCTGCAGCAGACATTTTATTTCGGAAGTAGATTTAAAAAAGGTCGTCCTTCAGATCATCCGGCTGCAGGCTACACTTTTCCTGGATGAAAGCGGACAGATGCAGAATCTTAGGAAAGAGAGAATGCATTTGGAAAATGTTGCTGGATTTGAGCGGGAGATGATACGCCTGCGCGGAAAGCAGGAGAACTATCTGGAACTGCGGGCAGGTCTTTATGAGGATTTGAAAGCGGGGATCATCACGCAGACAGATTTTCAAAATTTCAGTGCAATTTATGAAAAACAGTACATAGAGACAGCGCGGGCGCTTGCAAAGCAGGAGGAAGTCGTGAAAAAATTATTTTATAATGAAGCACAGTCTGCTATCAGGCTGGAGCAGTTAAAAGAGACGATGCAGATCACCGTGCTGGACCGGGATGCACTGCTGGCTTTTGTGGAGCGGATAGAAGTCTATGAGGGGGAGCGGATTGTGATAAAACTTTGTCAGCGGGAAGAAATCGAGAAAATATTGGCGCTGCCTAAGTGTCTGCTTTCGTAGCCGGGAAAATGGGAACAACGGTCGTTCTGCACTGAGGAGGAGATCTAAATGGCAAGAACATCAAAACGCAAAAGCAGGATGCAGGGATTTTCGGAACCGAAACCAGAGAAAGTCTATGTGGCGGGTATCTATGCCAGACTGTCTGTGGATCATCAGGATGGGAAAGAAGCGTCTATTGAAACACAGATTGAGATGGGAAAGACATTTTTAGAGTCTCATAAGGAGATTTTACTGTATGACTGCTATTCGGATCTGGGGGCTACGGGAACGAATTTTTGAAGGAGTGATTTTGAGCGGCTGATGCAGGATGTGAGAGAGGAAAAGATCAACTGCGTGATCGTAAAAGATTTCTCGAGATTCGGAAGAAATTATATTGAGATGGGAAATTTTGTGGAGAAGATTTTTCCGTTTCTGGGTGTCCGGTTCATTTCCATTACCGATCAGTATGACAGTGAAAAACAGGTGGACTGCAGCGAGGCGCTTTCCGTGCATCTGAAAAATATAGCCAACGAACTGTATGCAAGAGATGTTTCAAAAAAAATCACAGCCAGTAAGTGGATCAAGATGCAGCAGGGAGAATATCTGGGGAGGATTCCTCCGTATGGATTTCAAATCCAAAAGACCGAAGGAAAGCGCATGCTGGTGAGGGAAGCTGTGACCAGCGAGATCGTCCGGGAGATTTTTTCGCGTTTTGCTTCCGGGGAGACCATTGTTTCTATCGTAAGGTGGCTGTATGGGAAGAAGGTTCACCGGCCGGGCGATTACAGAATATATAAAACTGTTTATCAGCAGGACGGACAGAACTTGAGACAGTGGGGAAGAGAATCTGTCCGGTGTCTGCTGGGCAATGCTGCCCATGAGCCTCTCGTTTCGGAAGAGATCTTTTGCCGTGTGCAGGAAAGGCTGAAAGAAAACAGGAAGATTCAAAAACACAGAGTACTTCGTCAGGATTTGACAGAAGATCTGTTTCGGGAGATTTTATATTGCGGTGTGTGTGGACATAAATTTAGCCGAATGGTGACTAAAAGGGAGGATTCAAGTAACAAAAAGAGAACCTTCGTCTCTTATGGATGTCCGAACAGAAAACGGATTGATGAAGAAAAGTGTGAAAATGAATCTGTCACAATGCTTCAGCTTCAGAAGGTACTGCTACATCTGTTAAAAAAAGAGTTTCTTCTCAGCGGTATGCAAATCAAAGCGTTGACAGATTTTCAGAAAGAGACCGGAGAAACACGGAAAAAACAGATAGAGAAAGCACGAAAAGAGCTGCAAAAATCGACGGAACATATCGATCGGAAGATCAGTTTTTATTACCTGGAATATCGAAACGGGAGCATTTCACAGAAGCAGTTTCTGGAAAGCAAAAAGAAGCTGGAAGAAAAAAAGGAACAGAATCAGTGTGGTTTGCAGAATTTACATCTGAAATATGCTTCGGTTGACAGACTGTCAGGAAGACAGAATCAGGATCTCCACGCGATTTTAAAAGAGCCAAGTGGCGCCTGGCTGAATACGGAGCTGGTACAAAACCTGATAGAGAAAATCTATGTGTATCCCGGAAAACGGATAGAGATCTTCTGGAGATGGAAGGATATATGGAGCGAACAGTAAGTGTGAGATATCTCTTACCCGAAGGACATAAAGGAGAATGAAAGAAAAAACTCTGAAAAATTTGTAAACGTCTCAGGAGGAACAAGGGATGCAAAACAGGCTGAAGATCGCAATGTATCTGCGAGTGTCTAAGGAAGACGATGAGAATGCCCGGGAAAGTAACAGTATTTCTTGTCAACGTTTGTTGCTAAAAGAATACATCGAGCGAAATTTTAGCAGGGAAGCATGTATTACGGGATGCCCGGATGGGTATACCTTATCAGACGGAGTCTGCCCGCCGCAGGCATGTATTACGGGATGCCCGGATGGGTATGAAATTTTTGAGTTTGTAGATGATGGTTATAGTGGCACTAACATGAACAGACCAGCTATGCAGGAATTACTGGAACGTGTCCGCCAGAAAAAGATAAACTGTATTCTCGTAAAGGATTTTTCGCGTTTTTCCAGAGATTATGTGGAAACGGGTTTCTATATCGGGCAGCTTTTTCCTTTTTTAGGGATCCGTTTTATTTCTGTAAATGATCATTATGACAGTGAAGCGGTTCAGAATCAAACAATCGGGATGAATCTGGCATTTCAAACGCTGCTCAACGATCTCTATTCAAAGGATTTATCAGGAAAAGTAATTTCTTCCCTGCATTCTAAAAAAGAGCGGGGGATCTATTGCAGTGCAAACTGTCCGTTCGGCTATCGCAAGAAAGCAGAGGATAAGAATCAGGTGGAGATTGTAGAAGAAGAGGCGGAAGTAATCCGGGAAATTTTCCGATTGACGTTAGAGGGATATACTTCTGTGGACATTGCAAAGAAGTTTCATAAGGAAAAGATAAAAACACCGATGGAATATCTGGCAGCGAGAGGAGGAATCCATCGGAAACCTGTGGGAAAGGAATTTTCATGGCAGCATACGACTATTTGTAAGATACTGCGGAATGATTTTTATGCCGGTGACGTCGTATATGGGAAATATGAAAAGGATACGGTTGGAGGGAAGAATCACTTAAAGCCGAGAAGCGAGTGGAAGATCAGCTATGACCATCATGAGCCGATCATTGCACGGGAGATTTTTGAGAGAGTACAGCGGACCAGAGGAACAGCAAGACCTTATCAGCCACGAAAAGCACACGTGCTGACCGGAAAGCTGATATGTGGAGCGTGCGGCAGGGCGTTGCGTTATCGCAATGCGAAACAGCCTTATTTTTATTGTAATGACCGTTATACGACCGGCAATGAGAATTGTTTGAAAAAAGTAAATGCATTCCAGTTAGAGCAGATGCTCATAACCGTTTTGCAAAAGGAAATCTGCAGGCAAATGGAACTGAAAGAAGTGTGGAGCCAGTATCAGAAAGCACAGAGAAGACAGTGCGATGTGAAGACAGTTAAGCTGCAAAAAGCCCGGAAAAATCTGGAAAGCGCAGGAAAAGAACAGCTGATACTTTATGAGCAATATAAAAAGCAGGAAATCTTGAAAGAAGAATATCTGGCATGCAGAGAAAAATTACAGAAGAAAGAAGAGGTGATAAAAACTGAAATTCAAAAGGAGGAGATACAATTGACAGAGATGGAGGCAGAGCAGTATACGGATTTGCCAGATCCTCCTATGTTTTGGAAGGTATGTAAGCTCCGTGAGCTAAATCAGGAGGCGGTGGATACTTTTATAAAAAAAGTGAAAATCCGGGATGCGCAGAAAATAGAGATTATCTGGAATTTTAGTGATAGGAAAGGTATCTAAGGACTCTTTCTTGTGTTTGTCTGTGTGGGCGTATATAGTATATAATATAAGCAAAATTTTTATTGCAAAAGGAGAGTCAGCTAACCTATGAATCAGAATAAAATT
>CAUWEA010000102.1:0-8340 GCA_963557735.1 uncultured Faecalimonas sp.
GCAATATCCTCTAACTGTTTTAATCTGTTTGTGTACGTTTCTAGCGTCTCTCTTCTCGCACCTGGTCTTGCAGCTGATATTGTATCTGCCGCCTGAACAATACATGCGATCAGTGTCTCTGGCTCTACATCGCCATGGTGGGATTCCACTGCGTTGATCACCGTTGCAGACTCTTTGTATTTTCTACAGAGATCCACACCAATCTGGATATGTGATCCTTCCACATCATGATCGATGGACTTTCCGATGTCATGTAAGAGTCCTGCCCGCTTCGCCAGTCTGACATCCAGACCGATCTCTCCTGCAAGCAATCCGGAGAGCTGTGCGACTTCAATCGAATGCTTCAGGGCATTCTGCCCATAGCTTGTCCTGAACTTCATTCTTCCTAAAAGACGGAGTAACTCAGGATGGATACCATGTACGCCTACTTCAAGGGCTGCCGCTTCTCCTTCCTCACGGATCATCGCTTCCACATCTCTCTGCGCTTTCTCAACCATCTCTTCGATTCTTGCCGGATGGATACGTCCGTCAAGGATCAGTTTCTCCAGCGCAATTCTTGCCACTTCCCTGCGGATTGGATCAAAACCTGATAATACAACTGCTTCCGGTGTATCGTCAATGATCAATTCTACTCCGGTCATTGTCTCAAGTGTGCGGATATTACGGCCTTCCCGACCGATAATGCGCCCTTTCATCTCATCACTTGGAAGTTGTACTACGGAAATCGTAGTCTCTGCAACATGATCTGCCGCGCATTTCTGGATCGCTGTGACAACATATTCTCTTGCCTTCTTTCCAGCTTCCTCTTTCGCCTGATTCTCCAATTCCTTAATCATCTTTGCAGTGTCATGTTTTACATCATCTTCAACAGTTTTTAATAAATATTCTTTTGCCTGTTCAGAGGTAAGTCCTGAGATTCTTTCCAGTTCCTGTACTCGTTTGTTGTTAAGCTCGTCTACTTTAATCTCTCGCTGCTTGATCTGTTCTTCTCTTACTGTAATCTTTGATTCACGCTGTTCCAGTACATCGGCTCTCTTATCAAGTGCTTCTTCCTTGGATAAGACACGTTTCTCGTAGCGCTGTAATTCAGATCTGCGCTCTTTCGTCTCCTTCTCAAGTTCATTTTTCGTCCGGATGGACTCTTCCTTGATCTCCAGAAGCGTTTCCTTCTTCTTTGCCTCTGCATTCTTTAAAGCATCATCTATTATCTCTCTTGCTTTGTTCTCAGCATTTCCAATCTTTGAATCTGCATCTTTCTTCAGATTGTTCACTGTCACATAATAAGTAATCACAACAGCCGCCACAACTGCAAGCAGACCAGCAATTATTGATACTATCGGCACAGGAGCACCTCCTTATTTAATTTTCATTGTACACAAATACAACACTTAGATTTTATATCGTTTTCACAAAGATGTCAAGTATGGTTCCGTCATTTTGGTCATTTTTAATTACTGTACCGTGTACGATACATTAAAAACCGATCTTGTCTGACTGCAAAGCCTTACGGATATTTTCATAAGAAAATCCCTTTCTCATAAAATAGGCAGCCTGTTTCTGCTGTTCCTCCCGCGTGGCATCCTGAAAGCGGTATTTTCTCTTTGCTGCCATGCGGCGGATTGCCTCTGTCTCATCATCCCCCTCATAGCACTCTTCGATTGCAAGATCGATCAGATCCCGGGCAATGCCTTTGTCTGCCAGCTTCGCATACAGCTCCCGCCTGCTTTTCTGTCCCTGCCTGCTCTGGACATAACGCTTTGCATAGCCGAGGTCATCGATATAGCCGAAAGATTTTACATATGACATCGCTTCTTCGACTACGTCTTCCGGGTAAAGATTCTGCGAAAGCTTCCTGCGCAGTTGCGCTTCTGTCCGATCCATATCGTTGAGCAAATGCATCGCCCGCAGCTTGGCTCTCCTCAAAATCACCTCTGTTTTGATCTGCTGGCACAGTTCCTCTGAAATGCTGCTGCCCTCGCAGATCTGATAGCGCGACATCTCTCCTCTGTACAAGACAAACGCAAATGCTCCATCGATCTCTATTTTATATTTATTCTTTGATACAGCCTCTGTCTTCGTGACAATCATCGCTTATTCTTCTTTCTGGTCTGCACCGTTCTCCTCTTCTGCAGATCCGTCCAGCTTATAGTGGGCACGCACTTTTGCTTCGATCTCTTCCATCACTTCCGGGTGCGTTGAAAGATATGTCTTTGCATTCTCACGTCCCTGCCCGATTTTATCTCCATTGTAAGCGTACCATGCACCGCTCTTATTGATGATATCAAGCCCTGCTGCCAGATCAAGGATATCCCCTTCTTTTGAGATTCCCTTTCCAAACATGATATCAAACTCTGCCTCCTTAAACGGCGGCGCGATCTTATTTTTCACAACTTTGATCCGTGTACGGTTACCTACCATCTCTCCGCCCTGCTTTAAAGTCTCTGTTCTTCTGACATCCATACGGATCGAAGCATAGAATTTCAGCGCGCGTCCTCCGGTCGTCGTCTCCGGATTACCGAACATGACACCTACTTTTTCACGGAGCTGATTGATAAAAATAACAACACAGTTTGACTTACTGATCACCGGCGTGAGCTTTCGAAGTGCCTGAGACATCAGACGTGCCTGCAGACCCACATGGCTGTCGCCCATATCTCCCTCGATCTCCTGACGCGGAACAAGCGCCGCAACAGAGTCCACAACGATGATATCCATCGCGCCTGAGCGCACCATCGTCTCCGTGATCTCCAGCGCCTGGTCACCACTGTCCGGCTGCGAAATATACAATTCATCGATATCCACACCGATATTCTTCGCATATACCGGATCCAGTGCATGCTCCGCATCGATAAATCCTGCAATTCCTCCCCGTTTCTGCACTTCTGCGATCATGTGAAGAGCCACGGTCGTCTTACCACTTGACTCTGGTCCGTAGATCTCAATAATACGTCCCTTTGGCACGCCTCCAAGACCAAGTGCGATATCAAGGCTCAAGGATCCTGTCGGCACGGTCTCCACACTGACATTGGCCGCCGCATCTCCAAGCTTCATCACTGCTCCTTTTCCAAAATCTTTCTCTAGCTTTGCAATCGCTGCATCCAGCGCCTTTAATTTATCTTCTCCTGCCATAATCTTCTCCTTTTCACAGTGCGAACTTATGTTCGTTTTTCTAGTTAATATACTATCCTACTTAATTAGGATTGTCAATTCTTTTTTCACTTTTCCTAAAACTCACCGGGTTCTCTGGCAGACATGCCTGAATGATTCAGAATCTTTCTCGACTATAAGCGTACTATATCATTTTTTCTTTGCGCTGTAAAGAAAAAAGTACAGAATCTATATGAGAGTTCTGTACCTTTCTGTCACTTTGAAAACCGCCGAAAAATCCCTTCCCGAATCCGTATAAACTTTTCTGGAAATATATCCCGCTTCTCACGATAAAATGCATCTGCAAAGTCAAGGAGAAACAGTACTGCCAGAAATCCGCCAACCGCTTTTCCTGCCACGATCGGGATGCCATTTACGATCCCCTCCACGAATCCGTGAAGGAATACGAATAATCCAATCGTATAAAATCCCCACGCGATCGAGCTTTCCAGACAAAGGATCCCCTTATAGTTAAACGGCTTGTCTGTATAATCCCACCAGATTTCTCCAAAAATCTTATGCATCAGCACTGCGGTAACATATTCTAATGCTGTCGCCAGCAAAGATCCGAAGAAAAATAATTTCCAGAGATCTTAACTGTATGGATTCAGCAGTAAGAAAACCGTCAGCGCCCCTACGCCATAGATCGGACAGATCGGTCCTCTTGCAAACCCGCGGTTCGTAAGCTTTCTGTTGCAGATTGACATGTAAATCGATTCCACCAGCCATCCAAGCATACTGTACACAAGAAACCATAGCAGCACATGATAAAAGTCGTATCCAAAAATCACTCTGTTCCACATCGTTTTCTCCAATTCCCCTTTCTGCCTTGTTTTCCTGCATTCTACTATATCCGGCAGAAAATTGCTATCCCTTTCAGAATTCCTTAAGAAATTCCTCCGTTTTTCCTAAAAAAGAACTGTTTTTCTATCCGGATACGATGATTTCTTCAAAAACTGCCCCAGTCGCTTTTTGAAAATTCTCAGGACTGATCCTGATCTGCATCCCGATCTTTCCACCGCTTACGATCATTTCCTCCAATGCCTCCGCGTGTTTTTCTACGACAACCGGAAACGCTTTCTTCATCCCGATCGCCGTACATCCTCCTCTTACATATCCGGTAACAGCTGTCAGATCTTTCAGTGGAAGCATGAGAAGTGATTTTTCAGCAACTGCCCGCGCCGCTTTCTTTAAATCCAGTTCTTCCTCGATCGGGATCACAAATACATAGTGTTCTTTACTTTTTCCGACTGTGACCAGTGTTTTATAGACCAGCTCATGCGGCTCTTTCAGTTGATCGGCAATCTGTATCCCATCAATAAATCCGTCACACTCATAGGTGATACAGGTAAATGGAATCTTCTGCCGCTCCAACATCCGCATCGCATTTGTCTTCAGTTCTTTTTTTCCCATTTTCTTCCCTTCCTGCTCCGGCAATCCCTATCCTTTTTCCTGGCTGACCGCCTCTTTTAAAGGTTTTCTTACTTTTTTCCGTGTCACTTCCACAAGCTGCAGCTGTGTCATATCGACAAGAATCGTCTGTACCGGATCTTTCCGAAGCTCTTTTTCAAAAAATTCAAGCAGCTCCTTTGTGCGCTCTTTTGATTTCATATTGATAAAGTCGATCAGAATGATCCCTGACAGATTCCTGAGCCGGATCTGTTTTGCCGCCTCTCTTGCCGCCTCCAGATTGATCTTCATATAAAAGCCATCATCTTTCTTCCCTGCAACGCACTTCCCCGTGTTGACATCGATCACGGTCAGCGCCTCCGTCGGCTGGATCACAAGATAGGCCCCTGACTTCATCCATACCCGCTCTGAAAGCGCCCTCGAAATGACAGACTCCAGCGAATACAATTTATAAAGCGGCAGCTGTCTGTCTGCATAGCAGGTCAGTTTCTGCAAATCCTCCGGCTGTTCCTCTTTCAGGTACTGCTCTACTTCTTCAAAAAGCGCTTCTTCTACCACAATGTCTGTCAGCCCTTCCTGGTAAATATCCCGGATATTTGACAGATACATAAGCGGCGCCTCAAAAAGGCAGCTGAACACTTTTCGGGAAGCGGAAATATCCAGTAACCGCACATACACTTTTGCAAGTTCTTCCAGTTCCCGTTCCACAAGTGTTACCGGAACATCCTTCGCATTTGTCCGGACAATAAATCCGTACGCTTCTGACTGAAACGCACTTACAGCTTCCTGCATCTCTTTTCGCTTTTCTCCGGTAATCTTGGAAGAAATCCCAATCTTCTTTATCCCGGAAGTCAGCACGACATATTTCCCGGTAAAGCTTAAATTGGAGGTCACAGTCGGAACCTTCGTCTTGACCGCTTCTTTCTCAATCTGGACGAGCAGTTCATCTCCAATGCAAAGCGGTTTTTTCCCGATTTTCTGTGTGAAATGTGGATTTGGATTTTGCGGGATCGAATAATAACATTCCACCCCGTTTGCAATCTCAACAAATGCCGCCTGGATATTCGGGACAATATTTTTCACTTTTCCTACATAAATATTTCCCACACGATGCGCCTCTGTACGTTTATCGCTGACATGAAGTTCTGTGACCTCTTCATTTTCCAGCACCGCCGTCACAGCCCGGTCTTCAATCTTTGTAATCACTAACTTTCTGTTCATATCCGAAACCACCTACATCCCGAGCTGATCCAGTGGCATGAAACGATGTTTGCCTTCACTTCCCACATCCGCATATACTTCCAGACGATGATGGCGCATCGCAGTCTGCCCCAGATCTATCCCGAGGAATTTCCCAAACGCCTGCATCACCAGTTCCGGTTTTAAATTCTCCACACTTCCGGTGGCCACAAGCATATAAACTTTCCCATCCTGCTCTCTCATCTCATAGATCATCGGCTTGATGTTGACATCTTTCTCACTTTTTTTCGTCTTTTTCCACACAATGATCTCCGGCTGCTCCATAAATGCAGCAATCTTCTCTTCCAGTCCTTTCACTGGCTGCTCTGTCACAAACTCAGACACATAGTCGGCGGCAGCAACGATCGCCATCCCGGTTTTCTTCTTATCATCCGGAATTTCAACCATATTGACAATCTCCATCCCATCGACCATCACTGTATTTAAGTTCTGAACTGCCTGTGCAAAGTCAACAGACTCCGTCAGTTCAATGTCAAAATATTCTCCATCACTGGTCAGACCAACCCCAAGCGGATTTGCAAATGACATTACCATATGCGGACTGTACCCTCCCGTAAACGCGATCGGGATTTCTGCCCTTCTCATCGCCTTCTGGAAATATCTCATAATGTCCAGATGACCGATAAACTTCATCACACCATATTTGCGGAATTTAATTCTTGCTTTCAATGCAGACACCTCCTCCGTAAATTGCCGCTCCACATCCGGCGCATTTCATTTTGCAGTTCGGCGTCACTTCCCCTTTCATCGCACGCTCCCACTCACGCTGCAAAAACTTCTTCGTCACACCGATATTGATGAAATCCCATGGGAAGACCTCATCCATCTCACGCTGCCGCAGATTGTAGAATGCAATATCCACACCTGTTTTTTCAAATGCTTCCATCCATTTCTCATTGTCAAAAAATTCAGACCAGGAATCATACAGACATCCCATTTTATAGGCTTCCAGGATTACCTTTGATACTTTTCTGTCTCCGCGCGCAAACACACCCTCCAGCACAGTGACATCTGCCTCATGCCAGTTATACTTCAGACTTTTTCTGTTTAGCTGTGCCTTCATCTCATTGTTGACAACATGTGCTTTCTGGATATAATCTTCTTTATTACACATCGTTGCCCACTGAAATGGTGTAAACGGCTTTGGAATAAAGAAGGAAGTACTTGCAACGATCTGACATTTTCCATTTCTCTGGTCTTTTGGGATCTGATAGTAACGCTCTGCCACTTTTTCTGCAAGATGCGCGATCGCCTTCATATCCTCCTCGGTTTCAGTCGGAAGTCCCAGCATAAAATACAGCTTCACTCTCGTCCATCCGCCTTCAAATGCCTGTCCGGCTCCTTCCAGGATAATCTCCTCTGTCAGTCCTTTATTGATGACATCGCGAAGTCTCTGTGATCCTGCCTCCGGCGCAAAAGTCAGACTGCTCTTTCTGACATCCTGCACTTTGCTCATAACGTCAAGTGAAAACGCATCAATTCTCAGAGACGGCAGTGAAATATTGATTCCTTTCCCCTTAAATTCCTCAATCAGAAAATTCACAAGACCTTCCAGCTCCGAATAATCACTGGAACTTAGAGAACTTAAAGAAATCTCCTCATGTCCGGTGCTCTTTAACATTTTGTAGGCATACTCTTTCAGCCGTTCCAACGCACGTTCTCTCGTCGGACGGTACAACATTCCTGCCTGACAGAACCGGCAGCCGCGGATACATCCTCTCTGGATTTCCAGAACAACTCTGTCCTGCGTCACCTTAATGAACGGCACAACCGGTTTTTCCGGATAATAAGTATCTGTGACATTTAGTACCATCTGCTTTTCGATCGTCGGTTTCGCATGCGGATTGTTCGGAACAAAAGAAGCAATCGTTCCATCTTCATGGTATGTCACATCATAAAATGCCGGCACATACAACCCCGGAATTTCTGCTGCACGTTCCAAAAATTCTCTTCTGCTGCTTCCCGTCTGTTTGTGCTCTTTATATGCATCTAACAACTCATTGTAGACGGTCTCTCCCTCCCCGATATAGAAAATATCAAAGAAATCTGCCAGAGGCTCCGGATTGTACGTACATGGTCCTCCACCAATCACGATCGGATCGTTCTCACTTCTCTCGCTGGCAAACAACGGGATGCCACTTAAATCGAGTACCTGAAGAATATTTGTATAGCACATCTCGTACTGGATCGTAATTCCGAGAAAATCAAATTCTTTGATTGGATCCTGGGATTCCAGTGCAAACAGAGGAATCTTCTGTTCCCGCATGATTTTGTCAAGATCCATCCACGGAGAGTACACACGCTCACACCAGACATCCTCTCTCCGGTTAAACATATCATAGAGGATCTGGATTCCCAGATGGGACATTCCAATCTCGTAGACGTCCGGAAAGCACATGGCAAAACGGATATCCACCTCGTTTTTGTCTTTCATCACCGAGTTGACCTCGTTCCCGATGTAACGGGCAGGCTTCTCGATTTTTAGTAATATTTCATCATTTAAAGCTAGTTTTCTCATGTTTC
>CAUWEA010000103.1:0-8249 GCA_963557735.1 uncultured Faecalimonas sp.
GTGTGCAGGGAGACAGACCGCTGCATTTATATGAATCCGGGATCTGTTTCCATTCCAAAAGAAGATTCGCTCCACAGTTATATGATCCTGGATGAGAAAATCGAGTGGAAAGACCTTGACGGTGAAGTGTATATGGAGAAAGAAATCAGATGAGAAAGAGGCAAATCTTAGCAGGTCTGGTTGTGCTGCTGATCGGTCTGTATATGAGTGGCTGCATGGAACTGATGCCAAAGGAAAAACAGACATTTCAGACAAGAGGAAAAGGAGTGTATCAGGGGTTTGACCAGCTGCCGGAAAATTATACGGACAGGCAGGCGAAAGAAGACGGCTGTGTCATTTACAGAGATACCAAACTGGTAGAAGGAACTGAGAGGTGGGATCAGTTTTTGCAGAGTGTGGAGCAGAAACAGCCTGCAAAAGTGAGAATATTATATCAGTTTGGGAGAGAGAAGCGATGGTTTCTGCAAGATCTTTTCTATGACGGAAAGAGTTTCCGGCTGATCTTATCCAAAAATCCGGAGGTTCATGACTATGAATACAAGTATCTGCTTGATCTGGAGGGACGTATGGACAATGCGGTAAAACCGGTCCGTTATGTGGTGCTGACAAATGATAAGGATCTTTCCTTTCAGGAGGTGTGGGACAGCGAGCATGCCAGAACAGAGGAAGAAAAACGAAATTACAGACGTATTATTTACGAAATTCTGTAACAAGGCGAAAAAGAGCTGCTGTAAAATGTAGGCTTTGGCAGGAGACGGCACATGAGTGTGCCGGAAGTCATCCTGCCTCAGAACATTTTACAGCAGCCTTTTTAAATCTGATCCTGATCCTGAGGTCTGCTGACTTTGCCTTTGAACCGGTTATAGATATAGGTGTTTGCCTCCCGCTCTTCCGTATCGTCGAGAGGAGAAAGCTCGATTGTTTTTTTGTATTTTCTCTCGAGCGCCTTTGTGAGCAGATAGTCGCAGATCTGCGGATTTTTCGGGAGAAGCGGGCCATGGAGGTAAGTTCCGATCACATTTTTATAAATGATCCCTTCGTAGCCGCTCTGCCCGTCATTTCCACTTCCGTAGATGACTTTTCCGAATGGCTTGTGGTCTTTGATGTAAGTTCTTCCGCCATGGTTTTCAAATCCGACTACGGGCATGTCAGAGAGTTCGCTCTCCAGAACAATATTGTCGATCAGCCGGTAATCCTTACCCTGCTCAGTATAAATATCTACGATCGAGAGTCCTTCGATCACACCCTGCTCTGTGGCATAATGGGTTCCGAGCAGTTGGTATCCGCCGCAGACTGCAATGACGACACCGCCGTCCTCCACGTATGCCTTGAAATCTTCGCGGATCTCTTTCAGACGTTCGCAGACAAGCATCTGTTCGCGGTCAGAACCTCCGCCGAGCAGTACGATATCAAGTTCAGAGAAGTCAATTTCATCCTGAATCTCAAATTCGATCGTCTCAGCTTCGATGCCTCTCCACTGAAGACGCTTCATCATACATTGAATATTACCCCGGTCCCCGTACAGATTCAGAAGGTCCGGATAAAGATGTCCGATCGTCAGTTTCATGCTTGTTCTCCTTCCATTCGTTTTAAAATATTGTGTGTGCTGTACAAAGCGGTATAATTTACAAGCACATATAAATTGCCGGTGCCATCAGAGATCCGCTTGCGGATCGCAGTCTCGATGTCTGGCTCTAAAGCAGATGGGATATCCACGTATTTCAGCCGCAGGCGCATGTCCTGACAGCGGATGCCGCTGACTGTGATCGAGCGAATCGACGGATCTGCCAGCCGGTCAAAGTCTACATCCCAGAGCCATGACACATCGATACCGTCCTGGTCGTTATCATTGATCAGGATGATCAGATCTTTTGGAGTGTCGTCTTCCATCACGGCAGAAATGTTCTGGTTGAAGCCTGCCGGGTTTTTGGCCAGGTTCAGGATAATCTCGGTACCTTTGATCGAAAAGTGTTCCATACGTCCGTTTTCCGGATTGTAATTACTCAGGATCTCGTTGAAATTCTGGAGCGGGACTCCGGCTTCTTTTGCTGCCGCATAGACCGCAAGAATATTGTATACATTATAGAAACCACGGTAATTTACATGGATGTGTTCTCCATTTGCATCAAAATCTAACATTTTGCCAGTCTTTACATGACTTGCATTGTAGTTCAGTTCCGGGCGGTGGAAGTCGCAGTTTGGACAGTGATAATCCCCAAGCTGACTGTAATGATAGAAATTGTAAAATAATTTTGCACCGCATTTTTTACAGAAGCGTCCTTCTTTGATCTCATTGATGCTCTGTTCTTCCATTACCTGCTCTTTGATTCCGTAAGTCACATACGGATTGCCGCTCTCCTGCGCAAGGTAGGTGGAAAGTGCATCGTCTCCATTGACGATGATCGTCATATCAGGCGCGAGCTGCATTGCCTCTTTCAGCAGATTCATTGTGATGTCAATTTCTCCGTAGCGGTCTAGCTGATCCCGGAACAGATTGTTGAGTATCATGTAGTCAGGTTTGAAATGTGGGAAGATGCGGAGTGTGGAAGCCTCATCGACTTCGATGCAGGCGTAGTCAGCATCGATCTTTCCATTCCATTTTGCAGATAATACGAAAGCGGCGATCGCTCCGTTTAACATGTTGGAGCCGGAGTGGTTGCAGATCACCTTCTTTCCCTGCCCTTCCAGCGTAGAACAGAGCAGATTGTTGATCGTTGTCTTTCCGTTTGTGCCGCAGACAACAAAAATCTTTTCACGGACATCGGCTGCCATTTCTGTCAGGATCGACGGGTCGATCGTAAGTGCGATCTTGCCGGACCAGGTAAGCCCCTGTTTTCCTAATAATTTACATACAAAGCCTGTGAGCCTGGAAGCCCATATGGCAAATAATCTACGTATTTTCACAGTGTTCCTCCATCTAGTTTTATTTTCTTATTTACGTTGCTATTATATCTGAAATTAAAAGGAGTGTAAAGGGCAAGAGAATGCGTTGACAAGAAATGTCATATGTTATACTATGGATATAACAATGGAGGTGAGATTATGTTTATCGAGATTGATTTTAACAGTTCAGAAGCGTTATATATCCAGCTTCGCAATCAGATCATTATGGGAATTGCGACATCTACGATCCGGGAAGGGGATACACTTCCGTCTGTCAGGCAGCTTGCGGAAAATATCGGTATCAATATGCATACAGTAAATAAAGCGTATTCAGTTTTGAAGCAGGAAGGGTTTCTTCAGCTGGACCGGAGGAAAGGAGCTGTGATTGCCATTGATGTCAATAAACTTCAGGCGGTGGAAGAGATGAGAGAGCAGCTTCGTGTGCTGCTTGCCAAGGCCAGCTGTCAGAATATTTCCAGGGAGGAAGTTCATCAGCTTGTCGATGAGATTTATGAAGAGTATATGTAACAGAGATAGAAGGAGGAGTCCATGCAGACTGGTTATACAAAACAGGCAGAGCGAGTGTTAAAGATCGCAAGAAGTGCGGCAAAGGAATTAAAACATCCATATATTGGAACAGAACATCTGCTTCTCGGACTGCGGAAAGAATTTGCGGGAGTGGCAGGTCAGATTCTCTCGGCAAATGGAGTCAATGAGAACGAGATTTTAAAAGTAATCGGAGAATTGATCTCTCCGGCAGAAGAGATAGTATTTGAAGGAAGACCGGAGCAGAGCCCGAGACTGGATTATCTGCTCGAGAACAGCAGGAGGGAAGCGGAGCGGTTTCAGTCATCAGAGATTGGGACAGAACATATGCTGATGGCGATCGTGCGTGATTCAGAGTGCGTGGCTGCCAGGATCCTTACAACATTAAATATAAGCCTGACCAGGATCTATCAGGAAATCCTGGAGGCGGCCGGCGTTGATCCGGCGGAGTTTGCAGAGGAGGCTGGAAGTTCCAGACGCGGACAGCCTGGGATGCTGGAACAGTATTGTACAGATCTGACCGAGAAGGCGGCAGATGGAAAACTGGATCCGGTTGTCGGCAGGACAGAAGAGATCGAGCGTCTGATGCAGGTGCTGAGCAGGAGGACGAAGAACAATCCGTGCCTTGTCGGCGAGCCGGGAGTTGGGAAGACGGCGATCATCGAAGGGCTTGCACAGCGGATCGTGTCGGGGATGGTTCCGGAGAGTATGAAAGGGAAGCACATTCTGACATTGGATCTTGCTGCCCTGATCGCGGGCTCCAAGTACCGCGGGGAATTCGAAGAGCGGATGAAGCGTCTGATCCAGGAAGTAAAAAGGTCGTCGGATCTTTTGTTGTTTTTAGATGAAGTACACACGATGATCGGCGCAGGAGGAGCGGAAGGCGCGATGGATGCCTCTAACATTCTGAAGCCTTCTCTGGCGAGAGGGGAACTGCAGCTGATCGGTGCGACAACAATCGCGGAATATAGAAAGTATATTGAGAAAGATGCGGCGTTGGAGAGAAGATTTCAGCCGATCATGGTTGAGGAGCCGGACTGTGCACAGAGTATTCAGATTTTGGAAGGACTGAAGGGAAAATACGAAGCACATCACCATGTTGTGATCGGAGCGGATGCGCTCGAGGCAGCAGTCAGACTGTCCGAACGCTATATCAGTGACCGTCATCTGCCGGATAAGGCGATCGATGTGCTTGATGAGGCTTGTTCCAAGGCAAATCTGACTGGATTTAAAGTGCCGGAGAATCTGGCAAAGACGGAGGAACTGCTGCAATCGCTTCTCAAAGAGAAAGAGCAGGCAGTTTCAGAAGGGCGTTTTGCTGAGGCGTCTGTGCTGGATCAGGAGCAGCAGGCAGTTGAGAAAAAGTTAGAGAGTATGAAGAAGCGGTTCGACAAGAATCAGGCAGCGCACAAGATCAATGTGACGGAGCAGCAGATTGCAGAGGTCGTATCCGTCTGGACAAAGATTCCGGTGCAAAAGCTCGGAGAGTCAGAAAGCGCAAGGCTGAGAAAATTAGAACAGACATTGCAAAAACGGGTGATCGGGCAGGAAGAAGCAGTCACAGCTGTGGCGAAAGCAGTCAAGCGAGGAAGGGTAGGATTGAAATCACCAGACAGACCGATAGGATCATTTTTATTCCTCGGGCCGACCGGTGTCGGAAAGACGGAGCTCTCAAAAGCGCTTGCGGAGGCTCTTTTTGGGCAGGAAGATGCGATGATCCGCGTTGACATGTCTGAATATATGGAGAAACACAGCGTATCTAAGATGATTGGATCCCCTCCGGGATATGTCGGACACGAGGAAGGCGGTCAGCTCAGTGAGAAGGTCAGAAGAAATCCATATGCTGTGATCTTGTTTGATGAGATTGAGAAAGCGCATCCGGATGTCTTTAACATTTTGCTTCAGGTGCTGGATGATGGACATATCACAGACTCACAGGGAAGAAAGATCGATTTCCGCAATACGGTGATCATTATGACTTCCAATGCAGGGGCAAAAGCAATTGTGGAGCCGAAGAAACTGGGATTTGCAGTAAAAGAAGATCCGCAGGATGATTATAAGAAGATGAAAAGCAATGTGATGGATGAAGTGAAACAGCTGTTTCGACCGGAGTTTTTAAACCGGATTGATGAGATCATCGTCTTCCATGCGCTTGGAGCAGAAGACATGAAGCGGATCACAGGTCTTCTCTGCAAGGAGTTTGCAGCCCGTGTGCAGACGCAGCTGAACATTCGTTTAAATATCCGGGATTCTGTTAAGAAGCACATTGTGGAAGTCGGAACAGATGCGAAGTATGGAGCGAGACCTTTAAGACGTGCAGTACAAAATGAACTGGAAGACAAGATGGCGGAGGCAATCCTGGCAGGTGAGATTTGTCCTGGCATGGAGGTGGATGTATCCTTTTCTAAAAAAGAAATTAAATTTCTGCCAAAAGTGACAAAGAACTAGAAAAATGTCACAGATTATTATATAATATCAGAAAACACCATTTTCCCGCGCTGATCCGTGCGGGAAAGATGGATCATGAAAATATGAAGTACCGTAGGAGGAAAACAAGATGGCTGCAGTAAAAGAATTATTGCGTGTAGAGGAAGATGGCACACTTAGTTTTGGAGATTTCACATTAGCGCAGAAGACAAAACTGGATAATTTTGAATTTGAGGGAGATGTATATAAGGTAAAGACCTTTGCAGAGATCACAAAACTGGAGAGAAATGGAATGTTCGTCTATGAATCTGTACCGGGAACTGCTGTGGAACATTTCACAGAGACAGAGAATGAAGTTGCATTTACTGTATCTGCCAGAGAAGATGCACAGTTTACATTAGAACTGGAACCAGACTGTGAATACATTGTGTATGTGGATGATGTCAATATCGGAAAGATGATGACAAATCTGAGTGGAAAGCTGAGTGTCAGCGCAGAACTTCAGGAAGGCGTCAGCGCAAAGATCAGAGTGGCAAGAGTTTAAGTCATCTATGCCGGCAGAAATTGCGGGCAGAACCGTATACAGAATTTGTTTATGAAATTGAGAAAACAAGGAACCATTGTGGAAAATCAGGAATGTTTGGCTGCGGGGGTCCTTGTTTTATTTCGTATTTATAAAAATATAACGCGGGTGAAAACAGGAGTTAGAGACAGAAGTAAGAAGTGTAAGGCAAAAGGGGAAATGATATGGCGAAAGCAAAGAAGAGTGTATTTTTCTGTCAGAATTGTGGGCATGAAGAAAGTAAATGGCTTGGGCAATGTCCGATGTGCAGGGAGTGGAATACGTTTGTAGAAGAGAAGGTGACTGCTGCAGGAAATGCGAAAGCCGTCTCTGCATCTGTAAAGGATGCAGAGGTGATCGCATTAAATGATGTGAAAACAGAACACGAAGAAAGGATCTGTACGAAAATCGGGGAACTGGATCGTGTGCTGGGAGGCGGAATCGTGCCTGGGTCTCTGATCCTTGTGGGAGGAGATCCGGGAATTGGAAAGTCTACACTTCTTCTGCAGGTTTGTCAGAGGCTGGGAGAGGAACATAAGAAGATCCTTTACATTTCCGGGGAAGAGTCTCTGAGACAGATCAAACTCCGGGCAAAACGTATGGGCGAATTTAGTGAGTCTGTCCTTTTGCTGAGTGAGACGAACCTGGAGACGATCCGAGGAGTGCTGGAGGCAAGAAAGCCGGAGATTGTGATCATCGATTCGATTCAGACGATGTACAGTGAATCTGTAGGTTCAGCGCCGGGGAGTGTATCTCAGGTGCGGGAATCTACAAATGTTTTCATGCAGATTGCAAAAGGATTGGGGATCTCGGTCTTTATCGTAGGACATGTGACAAAAGAAGGAACAGTAGCCGGACCGAGAGTGCTGGAACATATGGTAGATACTGTCCTATATTTTGAAGGGGACAGACATGCTTCCTACCGGATCCTGCGCGGGGTGAAGAACCGCTTTGGTTCGACAAATGAAATCGGTGTCTTTGAAATGCGGCAGGACGGATTAAAGGAAGTGACTAATCCATCGGAATATATGCTGGAAGGCAAGCCGGAGAATGCCTCGGGCTCTGTTGTGGCATGTTCGATGGAAGGGACAAGACCGATCCTGATTGAAATACAGGCGCTCGTATGTCCTACAAATTTTGGAATGCCCAGACGTACGGCAGCAGGGACGGACTACAACCGCGTCAATCTTCTGATGGCAGTCCTCGAAAAGCGAATAGGACTGTTGCTCTCGAATCACGATGCCTATGTCAATATTGCAGGAGGGATTAAGATGAATGAACCTGCAGTCGATCTCGGGATTGTTATGGCAATTGTGTCAAGCTACAAAAACCGTCCGCTTGATGAAAAGACGATTGTATTTGGAGAAGTAGGATTAAGCGGAGAGGTACGTGCGGTAAATATGCCAGAGCAGAGAGTGTCGGAGGCGAAGAAACTCGGTTTTACGACTTGCATTTTGCCGGAGGCTTCTGTCAAAATGGTCAAGAATATAGAAGGAATTCAAATTATCGGAGTCAGGAGTGTCAACGATGCGATGAAACTTTTGTAGAAAGCAGGGGATGGAAGGGGATAAAAGCAGGCGATGACAGAGAAAAAGGTGTCTGTTTTAGAAACGTATTTTCCAAAACAGATACCTCTGTAAAAAACTATTAAGTCATGCAGATGCAGGAAAGCTATGAGTCGTATCGGAGGAGTATGCGATTTTTGCGTTGCTGGATGTGTGGAAGGTTTCTGTGCCTTGTTTTTGGTATGAAAATATATAAGAAGTATAAAATTACAAAAAAGGCTGAAGTGAAAAGTTTATTTCCACTTTGAAAAATGAAAAAATAAAAG
>CAUWEA010000104.1:0-8193 GCA_963557735.1 uncultured Faecalimonas sp.
CCCCTCAAGAATGAGGGGCAGGGGAGCTGAGAGTGTGCTCAGCACACTTTTTTACGGGCGAAGAAGTCCCAAAGTCATTTAAATCTTCCTTTAAATAATGAACTGCTTCTTCTATATTTTTCTTTCGGACCGCTTCCAGAATCAGATTGTGATACCTCATATCAGCCGGGAGGTTGTAGTGGTTCCAGTTGTTCCAATGCAGTTGTGCGTAGGCACGCCAAAGCATGTTCATGCAGCTTCTCAGCTGATTGCAGGCATAATCGTTTCCGCCGAGGGAGAGGAGGGCGATGTGGAAGTCCATATTGTAGATCCAGTGTTCCATGACATCTTCCGTATTTTTACTGCAGAGGGCAGAGAGTTCATCAAGGTGGGCAAGCTGCTTTTCTGTGATTGAGTCGAAGGATAATCGCAGCATTCCGGTTTCAAGCACCATCCGGTATTCCAGCATTTTCTCCACATCCTCGGAGGTGAGGGCAATGACCTGATAACCGCAGCGGGGAATGTTTTTTAAAACGCCTTCATGGCAGAGGGCGGTCAGAGCTTCGCGGACCGGGGATTTGCTGTAACCATATTTCTGGATCAGAGAAGTTTCGGTGATAATCTCATTTGCCCGGTATTCAGAAGAATAGATACTGTTTAACACCGAGTCATATACAATTTCTTTTAAATTCTTTTTACTCATAATCATCAAGTCCTTTATTAATTTTCCTACGATATTTTATAGAGATCTTTTCATTTCTGGCAGTGAAAAGCGTAAGCGGATATCCGGATACCCTGAGCTGTGATACTCTGAACTGCCTTTTCAGAAAGAAATGAAATCATATGTCAATCATACAAAAACAAACTGGAGAAGTAAACATTTTCAAAAGGAAATTTGGAGATTTTAAGTGATCTGTCATAAAAAAACAGTGTGATTGTCTGATTCGGGAAAATGAAGGGGAGTTTCTCTATTTCAGACAGTAGAAATCCGTTGATTTATTATAGAGAAATAGAGAGCAGCAGATTGACGGCTGATAATATTAGTGATATTATCAGAAGAAAGAAGTGGTGTAAACATGGGTGTACTGTCCCTGATAAATGTGGATAATACAGTGCACTGGTACAATCCACGCTGATATTTGAACAGCTGAAAGAAGTACGGTACAGAGCAAAAATACAGTGTGGGTCATGAACGAAAACAGAAGAAAAGAGGATGAAAAATGGATCAGGAATTGTATCAGAAGTATGTGGAAATTTTAAAAAGTGAACTTGTCCCGGCATTGGGCTGTACGGAGCCGATCGCGCTGGCGTATGCAGCGGCATCGGCGAGAAAGGAGCTTGGACAATTTCCGGAAAAAGTGGAAGTTTTGTGCAGTGGAAATATCATTAAAAATGTAAAAGGAGTAAAAGTTCCAAATTCCGGGGGAATGAAAGGTGTGGAAGCGGCTGTTGTGCTGGGAATTGTAGGGGGAAAGGCAGAACAGAAGCTGGAGGTACTGGAGTGTATTTCCGAGGAAGACCGCGAGAGGACAAAGCAGCTTTTAAAAGAAGGATACTGTGTGTGTAAATTGAAAGAGGGGACAGCAAATCTTTACATAGAAGTGCGTGTGTGGGCATCGAATGAAGAGGCGGCAGTCAGAATTGAGCATGCACACACGAATATTACGCGGGTGGAGCATAATCAGCAGGTTGTATATGAAAATCAGGAAAAATTTGCTGCACATGAGCTGGACAAATCCTGCCTGAACATTAAGGATATTACGACATTTGCAAATGAGGTAAAACTTTCTGATGTGAAAGAGGTTCTGGAAAGACAGATCTCATACAATTATGCGATTTCAGAAGAAGGGCTTCAGAATGAGTGGGGGGCACAGATTGGAAAGATCATCCGCGAGGAAGAGGGAGATCAGTTGAAATGGAGGATGATCTCCAGAGCAGCAGCAGGGTCCGATGCGAGAATGAGTGGATGCTCCCTTCCGGTGATTATCAATGCAGGTTCGGGAAATCAGGGAATGACCTGCTCCCTTCCGGTCATTGAATATGCGAAAGAAAAGGGAAAAACGGAAGAAGAACTTTTGCGGGCGCTTTGTGTCTCAAATCTTATCGCCCAGGATCAGAAACGGTATATCGGAGCGCTTTCTGCATATTGTGGCGTGGTGTGTGCAGCTGCGGGCGCAGGAGCTGCGATCACCTATCTGTGCGGAGGAGATGAAGAGCAGATTGAAAATACCGTGATCAATACGATAGCAAATATCGGTGGAATGGTCTGTGACGGCGCAAAGCCAAGCTGTGCCGCAAAGATTTCTTCCGCACTGCAGTCTGCAATTCTGGGGCATGAGATGGCAATGAGAGGAATTCGTTTCGAGGCCGGGGACGGAATCGTCATGGAAAATGCAGAGGATACCGTAAAGGCAGTCGGATATGTAGGAAAAAACGGAATGAAACAGACAGACGTAGAAATCTTAAATCTGATGATCGGAAAGACGAAGCTTTCCTAGAGTACAAATAAAAAAGCAGCTTGTTTCTGCTTTTTTCGGGACGTATAATAAAAGAGACAGAATTTAATCTGGCAAAGCAGAAAGACCAGCTGGGGAACAGCCTGATCGGATACTTTGCCAGATTTTATGTTCCATTTGTACGAAGGAGGAGATGAGAGATGAAAATAAGCAAAGAAAGGCAGCTGTTTGATAACAAAGCGCTGGTTGCGCTGATCATTCCGCTTGTGATCGAACAATTTCTGGCGGTTCTCGTAGGAATGGCAGATTCGATCATGGTGGCGAGTGTCGGGGAAGCGGCAGTGTCTGGCGTATCGCTTGTCGACAATATTGTCGTGCTGCTCATCAATATTTTTTCGGCGCTGGCCACCGGGGGAGCTGTTGTGGCAGGGCAGTATCTTGGAAGAAAAAAAGACGATGAGGCCTGTAAGTCTGCCGGGCAGCTTGTCTGGTTTATCACGATCAGCGCTGTTGGTGTGACTGCTGTCGTCTATCTGTGCAGAAGTTTTATTTTACATGGAGTATTTGGGAAAATAGAGGCCGATGTCATGGCACATGCAAACACGTATCTGATGATCGTGACTGCATCCATTCCATTTATCGCACTTTATAATGGAGGCGCTGCTATTTTCCGTGCAATGGGAGATTCCAAGATACCAATGATCGTTTCCATGATCATGAATGTGATCAATGTGAGTGGAAATGCTATTTTAATTTATGGATTTCACTGTGGGACCGAGGGAGTTGCGATTCCTACACTGGTCTCCCGGGCAGTTGCGGCGATTTTGATCACCATTTTATTGTGCAATCAGAAGCGGGTGTTACACCTGGAGAAGACATTCCGCTACCGTTTTGACGGAGCAATGGTCAAAAATATTTTAAAGATCGGGGTGCCGAACGGATTGGAAAACAGTATGTTTCAGCTGGGGAAAATACTGGTACTGAGTCTTGTGTCCACCTTTGGAACTTATGCGATCGCTGCAAATGCCGTTTCCAACGCTGTGGCAATGTTCCAGATCCTTCCGGGAATGTCGATCAATCTGGCGATCATCACGGTCATTTCCAGATGTGTCGGTGCGAGAGACTATGAGCAGGTAAAATATTATACAAGAAAGCTGCACATCATTACTTATGCATGGATGATAGTCGAAAATATCATTATCGCGCTGCTGATCCCGACTATTTTGAAGATCTACAACTTATCAGATCTGACGGCGCAGACAACAGAACAGATCTTACTGTTCCATGCAATCGCGGTTGTGACGATCTGGCCCCTGTCATTTTCCCTGCCATGTACGCTTCGCGCTGCGGGAGATGTTCAGTATACGATGTATATGTCTGTTTTTTCGATGTGGATCTTCCGGATCGCATTCAGCTATGTGCTTGGAAAATATATGGGACTCGGCGTATTCGGAATCTGGGTTGCAATGGTCATCGACTGGGTATTCCGTGCAGTCTGCTTTGTAATCCGTTATCTTGGAGGAAAATGGAAGCATAAGGCAACGGTATAAAAGGACAGCCGGATGCAACATTTTCCTAAAAGCAGTGTATTTTCCGGGGAAATGTGGAAGGAAAAGAAGAAATGCAAAAGGAAAGTGATAGTTTAACTTGTAAAAGAGCAAAACCTACTTTATAATAATGACATTGGCAACGAATATCACCGGCATATCTGTTTAGTTTGCATGAGAGGATCATGCAGGGATAAATGGCAGAACATACAAGTATGCCGGGCAGTTTCTCAGAATATAATTTCAGAGGATGGGAAACTGCAAAGAACTGGCAGGCATGAAAAGCAGGAGACCGGATAGCGGAAGACACTGAACAGATGGCATGTCAGATTTGTTATCAAGAGAAATGAAAAATGCAAGGAGGAAAAGTAGTGAAAAACGAAACAGTGATCGTTCTTGACTTTGGCGGGCAGTACAATCAGCTGATTGCAAGACGTGTAAGAGAATGTAATGTATACTGTGAAATCTACTCTTACAAAAAAGATATAGAAGAAATAAAAGCAATGAATCCAAAGGGAATTATCCTGACTGGAGGACCGAACAGCGCATACGAAGCAGATTCACCGACCTATTCCACAGAATTATTTGAACTTGGAATCCCGGTACTTGGAATCTGCTATGGATCCCAGCTCATGATGCATTTACTGGGCGGGCATGTATGCAAAGCCCCGGTTCGCGAATATGGAAAAATTGAAGTGAATGTAGATACTACTTCAAAATTATTTAAGGATGTATCCGAAAAGACAATCTGCTGGATGAGCCACAACGACTACATCGAGCAGGCAGCGCCAGAGTTCAAAATCTCAGCCTACACAGCAGACTGTCCGGTAGCGGCAGTGGAAAACGAAGAGAAAGGACTTTATGCGGTACAGTTCCATCCGGAAGTACTTCATACACAGGAAGGAACAAGGATGCTGTCCAACTTCGTATACAATGTATGCGGATGTTCCGGAGACTGGAAAATGGATTCTTTCGTAGAATCATCGATCCAGGCGATCCGTGAAAGAGTGGGAGATGGAAAAGTTCTCTGTGCACTTTCCGGCGGAGTTGACTCTTCCGTAGCAGCAGTTATGCTCTCCAAAGCAGTCGGAGAACAGTTGACATGCGTATTTGTAGACCACGGTCTTCTCCGTAAAAATGAAGGCGATGAGGTAGAGGCAGTTTTCGGTCCAGAAGGAAACTATGACCTGAACTTTATCCGCGTCAACGCGCAGGAGCGTTTCTATGAGAAACTCAAAGGCGTGGAGGAACCAGAAAGCAAACGTAAGATCATCGGAGAAGAATTTATCCGTGTATTTGAAGAAGAAGCAAAGAAAATCGGGGCAGTGGACTTCTTAGTGCAGGGAACAATTTACCCGGACGTAGTAGAGAGTGGTCTTGGCGGAGAATCTGCTGTGATTAAATCCCACCATAACGTAGGAGGACTCCCGGATTATGTAGATTTCAAAGAAATCATTGAGCCACTCCGAGATTTATTTAAAGACGAGGTGCGTAAAGCCGGACTGGAATTAGGAATTCCGGAACATCTCGTATACAGACAGCCATTCCCGGGACCGGGACTTGGAATTCGTATCATCGGAGAAGTCAACGCAGAAAAAGTAAAGATCGTTCAGGATGCAGATGCGATTTACCGCGAAGAGATCGCCAATGCCGGACTTGACCGCAGCATTGGACAGTATTTCGCAGGTCTCACAAACATGCGAAGCGTTGGTGTCATGGGTGACGAGAGAACTTATGACTACGCAGTCGCACTCAGAGCTGTAAATACAGTCGATTTCATGACTGCAGAGGCGGCAGAGATTCCTTATGAAGTGCTGAATAAGGTGATGAATAGAATTATCAATGAAGTCAGAGGGGTTAACAGAGTCATGTACGATTTGACGAGTAAGCCACCGGGAACGATTGAGTTTGAATAGTTGCTATATCTCTGGAAAGCCTTGATTTACAAGGATTTCCAGAGATTTTTCTTTTTATTGGCTACAAATTGGCTACATCTGCCAGTTGGCTACTATCTGGGACTGTTGTTCCGCTGATAAGGTTTTCAAGCTGTTGTGCGACTTCAGCTTGTTTGTTTGGATACAGATGACTGTAAGTATTTAAGGTTGTCTGTATTTTTTCATGCCCTAAACGGTCAGCAATCAGAAGTGGCTGGCATCCCATCTCAATCAAAAGGCTGGCATGGGAGTGACGGAGATCATGCACACGGATCTTCTTCACACCGGATTTTTTACATCCTCTGAGCATTTCATGGTTCAGGAAATGTTTGGTGTAAGGGAAAAGTCTGTCGTTAGGCTGAATCTCATAACACTTATCCATATAGGTTTTCAAACAATCAGCAAGTGTTTGTGGTATCGTGATAACCCGGTTACTTTTTGGTGTTTTAGGTGCCCAGATAACATCTTTACCATTGATTCTCTGGAAGGTTTTGCTGATGGCGATGGTATTATTTTTCAAGTCTACATCAGCCGGCGTTAAAGCACACAGTTCGCCTACCCGTATTCCAGTATAGTACATGGTCATGAAGGCTGTATAAGAAGCTGGCTTATCCTGTACGGCTGTAATAAACTGTTCAAATTCTGCCTTTGTCCAGAACTGCATTTCTTCCGCATTGCTTTTTCCCATGTTCCCAGCCTTTGTGCATGGATTTTCCCGTAAATCATAATATTTCACTGCATAGTTGAACATAGCTGTAATCTGATTATTGATTGCTCTAAGGTAGGTCTGTGCATAAGGCTTTCCGTTCTTATCACGATATGCAGTCAATCCGTTCTGCCATTTACGGATATCCTTTGGCGTAATCTCATTGATCGGGATTTTTCCGAATACTGGAAGGATTTTCTTATCTACCATATACCGCTTGCTGATAATGGTGGATTCTTTCAAACGGTGTCCCATATCCTCAAAATAAAGATCTACAAAATCCTGAAACAGCATACCCATATCTGCATTGGCTTTGTTGAGAAAGTCTCTTTCCCATTCCAGAGCTTCTTTTTTTGTGGTAAAACCACGTTTTTTCTTGTGGATGGTCTTTCCTGTGTAGTCTTTGACACGCACCTGCGACATCCATTTTCCTGTTGTATCTTTTGTTACTGACAATTACATCATTCCTTTCATAAGAGTTTTCAACTCATCTTATGTAGGTCTATTTGCCAGAAAAAAGTGCATTCCTTCTTTTTAACCGTTCCTCAGTATCGAGATTTTCTGGTTCTTCTATCTCTACTCCCTGTGAAGCATAGTAGGCAAGGGTTTTATCTTTCCAATCCTCATAGGCATCTTTAGCCATGCAATATTGTTGAAAAGATTCCCTGTTGTTTTCCCATTCCTCGAGGAACAGACACATATCTGCATTTTGCTCGGCAGATTTATCTTTTCCATCAAAAGTAATGGAACATTGCCAGCCATCATGGTGGGGTGGTCTTTTTGTTTCTATGGAAAAGTGCAGTCCGCTGATTTTTTCCAGTTGAAACAAACATTCCATAACATCAGAGAGACAGTCAAATTTGAAATCCCCTGTCTGATGTCCGAGAAGATAGGTAGAAGTAGTATCAAGCACCTTAGCTAGTTCATTGACCATTGCGATTGACACTTCAATTTCCCCACTTTCATATTTTTGAATAGTACGGAGAGATTTTCCAAGAAGGGTTGCTAAATCTTTCTGGTTGTACCCTCTTTTTTTTCGTAGTGTTTTAATTCGTTCTCCTATTGTTGAAACTTCCATTTCGTTCATTTTTTATTCACCTCATGGATAATATAACATGAAATAAAACGAATTTCAAGTGCGTATTATTGAAAATATATGTTGACAAATACGAAAAAGAAACGTATGATATAAATGCGAATTAAAAGTGCATATTAAAAACGTATTAAATAATAAATATGAAGTAAAGGCGTACTGTAATAGCACTTTGGATAGATAGAAAGTAGAAAAAGGAGGAGATTGTATGCAGATTAATGTATCTTATATTACCGCAAATGACATTATGAAGATTCTCGGGGTTGGGAGAAGCAAAGCCTATGAAATTGTGCGGGTAATGAATGAAGAACTGGAAAATGCCGGATATAACATCATCAAGGGGAAAGTTCCGGTCAGGTATTTCCAGAAAAAATATTATGGCTGTGAGATGAAGATTGAATGAATATCTTTCAGACAGTAAAGGAAAACGTAACTGCAAGGCAGGCTGCCGAGCAGTACGGATTGAAAGTCAATAAAA
>CAUWEA010000105.1:0-7837 GCA_963557735.1 uncultured Faecalimonas sp.
GGCGCAGGACATAATCAATGAAGTAAAGAAAGTAGTGATCGGAAAGGATGCGTGTATCTGGAAGGCGATGGCGGCGATCCTTGCAGGAGGACATATTCTGATCGAAGATATCCCCGGCGTGGGGAAGACAACACTGGCGCTTGCGTTTGCAAAAAGCATGGGACTTGACTGGAAGCGGGTACAGTTTACGCCGGATATCCTTCCGTCAGATCTTGTCGGATTTTCAATGTACCAGAAAGAGCGGGGACAGTTTGTCTATCAGCCCGGGGCTGTCATGTGTAATCTGTTTCTTGCAGATGAACTGAACCGGACATCGCCGAAGACACAGTCGGCGCTGCTTGAAGTGATGGAGGAAGGGACGGTCACTGTTGATCAGGTTACACGGGAAGTTCCGAAACCGTTTTTTGTCATTGCCACAGAAAATCCGATGGGATCTTCCGGGACACAGATGCTGCCGGAGTCACAGCTGGACCGCTTTATGATCTGTATGACGATGGGCTACCCGGATATCCGCCATGAGATTGAGATCGTAAAAGGAAATCAGAAACGGCAGGCAGAAATACCGGTCCGCTCTGTGATCTCTGCGCCGATCTTGCAGCGCATGCAGGAACAGGTGGAGGAGATCTCTATCCATGACCGTGTCTATCAGTATATCGGAAGCCTGATACAGATGACGAGGGAACATCCGATGATCGCATACGGCGTCAGTCCAAGAGGAACGATCGCCTTTGCGAAGATGGCGAAAGCAACTGCTTTTTTACATGGGCGGGAATACTGCACGCCAAAAGATGTGCAGGATGTGTTTTTAGCCGTGGCGGGACATAGGATTTCCCTGAACGCCAGGGCGAGGGCACAGAGAGTGGACAAAGAAGAAATACTCCGGGAAATTCTCCGCCAGGTTCCGGCTCCGCTTCCAAACCGGGGATAAAAGGGCAGGAGCAGTGTGCGGAAGGGAGGAATGCGGATGAGAGGGAAAATAGTCTATGCGGGGATCCTGGCGGTGACGGGATATCTGAATCTGATGTACCGGTGGGAACTTGGAAATTTTGTTCTGGCATTTGAGGCGGTGTTTCTGCTTCTTTTGCTTGGCAGCGCAGTTGTTTCCTGGTTTGGCGTGTCGGCAGAGTGGAAGCATACCAGATTGTTTCTGGAGGAAGGCGAGGAGATGCAGAGTCAGATTTTTGTCAGAAACCGCCTGCGTTTTCCGGTCTGTAAAGTACGGATCGATCTGTGCTATCAGTATTCTGGAGCAGAGAAGAAGCGGAAAGAACGTCTGTGGACGGCGGTCGGTGCAAAGGCGGAACAACAGATTTCTGTCAGACCGCTTCAGAAGTATCCGGGAAAGGTATGTGCGGAACTGGTATCCTGCCGCGTATACGATGTGCTGGGAGTCTGGTCATTCCGGAAACGTATGAAAAAGAAAGCAGAACTGCTGATTTTTCCAAAACCATACCCGGTTGTGACGGAAGTGACGGCTCAGACGAGAAATTTTCCGCTGGAAGGTGAGCGGTTTTCAGAAGAAATCAGCGGGGATGATCCATCAGAATTATTCGCACTGCGGGAATACCAGCCAGGGGACCGGATCGCGCGCGTGCACTGGAAACTTAGCGCAAGGCAGGGAGACTGGTATGTGAAGGAATTTGGCAGACCTGTTGGAGCTGCGGTGCTGCTTTTGCTGGAACCCGTGTGGAAAGAAAGGAGCGCAGATGCGGAAGAGGTCCGTATCTATCTGCAGACGGTGGTATCCCTTGTGAGAAGTCTTATGGATGCGGAGTGTGGCCATGTTGTGACCTGGATCGCAAAACATGGAGAGCTGCAGCGGATGCAGATTTTTCACGAAGAAGATTTTTATCCGTTTGTAATCCGGTTTCTGGAAACATGGGAGGCAGGGAGGCAGTCAGAAGAATGTCTTGCAGAGAGTTACCGGATGATCTATCCGCAGGAGCGGTATCATACGATCCTTTCCTGGCGCGGAGCAGGCGGCTTTTTTAAAAATGAGGAGCAGATTTTCGGCGGACGGCTGCCGGAGGTTCCGGAGTGGCTCAGACAGTGCGGGCTGGAAGTGTAAGAGAGGGGGCGTAGGATGGAAGCGGTATGGAGCATCTTCTATGGGACAGCGGGGACACTTGGTATATTGCATGGAATCGCAGATGCATTTGAAATCCCATATGATCCAAACATTATTTTGATCTGGACGGTACTTTTTTCTGTGATCTGGGGCGTGGTGTCTGGATGGAAACAGTACAGAACCTATCTGTTTCCATCGGCTGCAGCATTGTTTGCGTGGATCGGATTCTGGAAATGGAAGGAAATCCGGGAGGGAGTCTGTCGCAGTCTGGAGCGGGCAACGGAGGCAGTCAATGCATATTATCAGGTCGACTGGGAACCGGTGGAGTATGTGAGAGCAGGCGGGATCTCCACGGAGCAGACGGCGCTTCTTGCAGCGGCAGTCCTTATAAGCTGCCTGCTTGTCATCGGATTTCTGCAAAAGAGAGGAAAGATCTGTTTGACAGTATTGCTTGCACTTGGATTTCTGTCACCGTTTCTAGTCGGACAAGTGCCGGAGGATCGCACCGTCTGGGAACTGTTTGCAGCGGTCATGGGACTTCTGGCAATGCAGACTGCTCTTCCGGGAAAGAGAGGGCAGGTCAGGTTTTCTGGAGCGGCAAATGGAGTACTGGTCGGAACAGCAGCGCTTGCGTTTGCAGGAGGTACATTTATTGTGGAACCATTTCTGCAGACAATCTTTCCGCCGGACAGTCCAAAGCAGAAGCTGGCATTGGAAGAACTGTGGCAGGATATCCGAAAAGATAGTGGGGAGAGTGGAAGTGCAGATCATGCAAAGGGAGGCGTCGGAAACGGAGATTTATCTGTGGCAGGCCGTCTGGAACCGGGAAAAGAGCCGCAGCTGAAAGTGACAGTATCGGGAAAACCACAGAGCAATCTGTATTTGTGTGGATATATTGGTACGGATTACAATGGAAAACGGTGGGAAAAGCTGGAGCGCGGTGCAAGAGACCAGCTTGGCAGACGAGAAGAACTGGAGGAGCGGAAAGGGGATTCTTATCACTGGCTGCGTGAAAGAAAAGAAGAAATAAGACTTCTGGCAGAGTATATTGATACAGAGAAATCGTATGAATACCTTCCGTATGGAAGCAGAGTCAGAAAAGAGCAGGAAGTATGGGGAGATACGTATGTAAAGGGAACCGGAAGAACTACGTATGCCACGTCCTTTTGCGAGTTGGCAGAGTCTGACTGGAAGGAGCGCATGGAAAAAACATGTGGGGAAGTCCTTGGGGGAACGTCAGAATATGACCGCTTTGTCAGCGAACAGTATCTTAAGATCGATGAAAAGCAAAAGAAGAAACTTCTGCAGATTCCGCTGGAAGGGGAGACACTCTTTGCGGTCGCGGATTCGATGGAGCGGTGGTTTGGAGAACATACAACGTATAGTCTGTCACCGGGAAAGGTGCCGTGGGGAGAGGACTATACAGAATATTTTCTGTTCGAGAATAAAAAGGGATACTGTGTGCATTACGCGACAGCAGCCACACTGCTCTTTCGCAGTTATGGGATCCCGGCGCGCTTTGTCTCCGGTTATCTGATTGACGAGGAGCAGTGGAAGGCTGCCGATGATGGCGCTTATCAGGTGACTGCGACCGGGGCAGATGCCCATGCATGGACAGAAATTTATACCGGAGACGGAATCTGGATCCCGGTAGAACTGACACCGGGGTATGGTGGTTCTGGAAGATCAGAAGAGAACGGCGGATCAGAAGAAACCGACAGATCAGAGGCGGCAGAAACAAAGCCGGAGAACCCGGAAGCGGCGGCCAACACTTCGCAGGAAGGCGGATCGGAAAGCCAGATAAAAGCTACTGGATTACCGGAAGGATCTGAGGGCGGAAAACAGCAGGAAAATACAGAAAAGGGCAGCAATCCGGCAGAAGAAAATGAAAATCTGGGGGATCCGAAAGCAGATCAGCGGGAGATGACGGAGAAAAATCCCGCAGAGAATACAGATGCGGGAAAGAAAGGGAATGGAAAACAGTATTCTTTTGTGATAAAACGAATAAAACAGCTCTTTTTGTTTATACTGATCAGTATCTTAAGTGTTATCAGCTGGCGCTTTTATCAGGTGCGGAAACGGCAGGGAATATTTGCAAAGAGCAGAACAGAGAAAGTACAGAAGATATTTTTAAGCCTCTATGAAGTGCTCCGGTTTGCAGGGATGGCAGAAAATGACTGTCTCGGCGATGAATTCCGGAAGGAGGCAGAGAAAGTCTGTGGGGAGATGGAAGCGCAGCTGAAAGCCGCACAGCAGACAGCGCTGAAAGCGTGGTACAGCGGGGAGGACATTTCTCCGAAAGAAGAACGGGAGCTTTGCAGAATTTACCGGACAGTATGCAGAACGATTGCAGAAAAGCTGATGTTTCGGGAAAAGATTTTGTTTTATTTTACAAAATGTTTTCTGTGAGAAGCGCTTTTTGTAAAAAGAAGATGAAATCTGAGAAAAATCTAAGTAAGAAGCAGTTGAAATCTGGAAAGACATCATGTATAATGTACCTAGAACAAAAGAGAAATACCTGGGATGTTCGACAATTCTGTTATTTTGAACCTACAATACTTTAAACGGGATTCTTATATCTCTGTAATATGTCAGGCCACCGATCGAAGCAGTGGAAGACAGAAAAGCAGATGCGGTTGCCCACCTAGCGGAATGCTAGGAGTCAAAAGACAGAAAACGGCACCTCCGGGGAAAGCTTACAAAAGAGAAAGGCAGTCGTGAGAGCGGCTGCCATTTTTATTGGAAAAGAGTGAAGACGAAATTGAGATGGATAGAGAAATATAAATATCATGTGCTGGCATTCCTGTTAGGGCTGTCTGTGTTTGCCTGTCTGATGAAAAGCATTTCCAACAATCAACAGAAAGAAGTCAAAAGAGACAGAAAAGCAAAAGTGACAGAGGAAAAGCAGCAAAGTCAGGAAAACGGAAATTTAAAAGAGGGGGAGGATTCCATGATCCGCGTGGTGTTAAAGACCGATGGATTTGTAAATGTGGCACATCCTGAGGCGGGATTTCAGTCGGCAGGAGGGCTGAAGATCCAAAGCGGAGAGGAAGTTCGTGAGAGCACTCCGGGGGAAGTGGTCACAATCCGCCCGGATGATGCGATGTTCGGGAAGGGAACGATACATATTGAGCCGAAGACAGAAGGGGAGCAGATTTCTGTCGTCACACTGAACCGTGGATGCGGCGTCCCAAAATACCGTGGGAAAATGGAGTTGTTCCAGACTGCAGAAGGAATTGTGATCGTCAACGAACTTTCGATGGAACAGTATTTATATGGGGTTGTGCCGTCGGAGATGCCTGCTTCTTATGAGCCGGAGGCGCTGAAAGTGCAGGCAGTCTGCGCGCGCAGTTACGCATACAAACAGACGCAGGGACTCGGTTATCCGGAATATCAGGCACATATCGATGACAGTACTGCCTTTCAGGTATATGGAAATTCCGGAGAGCAGGAGAGCACGAACCGTGCAGTGGATGAGACGAGAGGGCAGAAACTGTGGTATCAGGATCAGGTGATCACTGCCTATTATTTCTCCACTTCCTGCGGGAAGACGACAACGGCTGAGGCATGGGGAAATGCCTCCCCGGATAAGGGGTATCTCCAGAGCGCGGAGATTAAAGACGGTGAGCAGGATTATGAAGCAGAACTTCCGTGGTACCGCTGGAAGGCGGTCATTCCGGCAGACGTGCTGACGACTCTGATCAATCTGAATACACAGACGGATATTGGCAATGTGACTTCGCTGGAAGTGAAAAAATGCGGTCCGGGCGGTGTTGTGCAGCAGATTACAGCGACCGGGGAACTGGGAAGTGTGACCGTGGATACAGAAAATAAAATACGGACAGCGCTTGGCGGAAGCGGCTATACGATCGAGAAGCAGGACGGTACAGTCATAGACAGTATGACATTGCTTCCAAGTGCGTTTTTTACCGTGGAATATCAGGAGGGCAATTATGTGCTGAACGGCGGCGGATTCGGACATGGTATCGGAATGAGTCAGAATGGTGCAAATGAGATGGCGAAGAGGGGAAAGAACTATCTTGAAATTCTGACGACATTTTATCATGATGTAGAAATACGTTGATCCCTTACACAATGTGGAATGTAAAATGCAGGTTCTATAAAAAATGTAGGTTCCAAAATGTAAGTTCCAAAGATAAGTTTTAAAAAACAGATTGCATTCCCTGAGAAAAGCATGGTAAGATGATGTGTTAGAAAAAAGAAGGAGAAGTCCGATGAAAGAAACGATAATGAAAAAATACCGGTTGCTGAACCGGATTCTGGATAGAATTTCAGAGAATCATACAGGTGCATATGCGGCACAGTCAGCCTTTTTTATTGTGCTGTCGATGATTCCTTTTATCATGCTGCTTCTCGCGCTGGTACAGTATACCCCGGTGACAAAAGATGATGTGCTGCGCGCAGTGACACATGTACTCCCGAAGACGATCTACCCGATGATCGTTTCGATTGTCAATCAGGTATATAACCAGTCTCAGGCGATGATCTCCCTGACCGGACTTGTTGCAATCTGGTCTGCGGGCAGGGGAGTTCTTGCGATGAGTGCGGGACTCAACTGTGTCTATGGAAGTAAGGAGACGAGAAATTATATTTATCTGCGTCTGCGCGCTGCATTTTACACCGTACTGTTTATCATTGCGATTGTGCTTTCTCTTGTCATTCTCGGTTTTGGTGACCGGTTGAGTATTTTCATCGTCAATCACTATCCTTTTATGAAAGGGATCATAGATCTAATCATCAACGTGCGTGCAATTGCATCCATAGTAGTATTGACCGTGTTCTCCATGACGATTTATCATTTCCTTCCAAATAAGAAAACAAAATTTATCAGACAGTTTCCGGGGGCATTTCTGACTGCAATCGGATGGGCGGCAGCGTCCTACATCTTCTCGGCATATGTCAATATCTTTACCGGATTTTCCACGATGTATGGAAGTATGACAACAATCATGCTCATTATGCTCTGGCTGTATGCGTGTATGTATATTATGCTGCTTGGCGGAGAGGTAAATGTGATGCTGGCGGGAAAATTTTTCACATCTCTGTAGGAAGAGGGCAGATACAGTGGAAAAAAGCTGGTACATTTGTTAAACTATTTTGAAGAAGAACGATTGAAAAGGGGACTGCAAATGAAAGAACTAAGCACGTTGTGTTACATAGAAAAAGACGGGAAATATCTGATGTTACATCGTACCGTAAAGGAAAATGATGTCAATCGAGATAAGTGGATCGGTGTCGGTGGGCATTTTGAAAAAAATGAAAGTCCGGAAGAGTGCCTTTTCAGAGAAGTCAGAGAGGAGACCGGGTACACACTGACTTCGTGGCAGTACCGGGGGATTGTAACATTTGTATATGGAGAAGACACGATAGAATATATGTCTCTTTTTACCGCAGACGGTTTTGAAGGGACACCGGTTTCATGTGATGAAGGGGAACTGGAATGGGTAGAAAAAGCAGCGGTCTATGATTTGAACTTGTGGGAAGGAGATAAGATTTTTCTGCGGCTTCTGGAAGAAAATCATCCGTTCTTTTCGTTAAAATTAGTTTACGATACCAATGATGTTCTGCAATATGCGGCTTTGGATGGGAAGAGGATTTTGACAGATTGCTAGAAAAATGAGAGAAGATTCTCTTTTTTGTTGACAATAAAAAGATACATAGTGATATAAAAACAGGCATAAAATCAGGTGGATTACATCAATTTTATGCCTGTTTTTGTATCATTAAGATAAATATGAATGAGACAGC
>CAUWEA010000106.1:0-7825 GCA_963557735.1 uncultured Faecalimonas sp.
TTTATCAGGAGCCGTTAAAAGCCTTTCGATATTCGGTCTTCCAGGTTGCATCCATTATTACAACAACCGGATTTGCCACGGCGGATTATAATTTGTGGCCGGAATTGTCAAAATGTATTTTGCTGCTTATTATGGTCATTGGTGCATGTGCGGGTTCTACGGGAGGCGGAGTGAAAGTATCCAGGTTCCTGATCTTGTGGAAAAGTATTTTAAAGCAGGTCAAAGGGATGCTGCATCCGAAATCGGTGAATGTTGTAAAAGTAAATGGAAAGAAGATCAGCAATGAGACACTGCAGGGGGTGTATGCATACTTTAGTGCGTATGTGTTTGTATTTGGAATTTCCGTGCTGCTTGTGGCGCTTGATAATTTTGATTTTGCAACAACGATATCAGGAGTGCTGACGACACTGAGCAATGTAGGTCCGGGAATTTCAAGAGTCGGTCCGGTGGAAAACTTCCAGTCCTTTTCCGTGTTATCCAAAATTGTATTCTCCATGGATATGCTGATCGGAAGACTTGAAATCTTTCCGTTTCTTATGATTTGTTCTCCGGGTTTCTGGAGAAAACATTTTTAAATTCGATTGTTTATAAGAAGTTTATAAAATATCATCAGACATTGTTTGCGCTGATGATATTTTTGTATTATACTGTTCATTATAACTTATTGATATATAGAAAATGGAGGATGTTATGAAAAAGGCAAAGACAAAAATCATTGGAGCGATTGTCCTGGTAGTTGTTGCATTTTTGTACTATTACTTTACACTGCCGGCAATCAATATCCACTCTCGTGACTTCTGGTTCTTTATTGGAATCCTGGTGGCAGTCATTGCGCTGATCTACGCGTGGAAGAAACGTCTCCGCCCGGATGAGATCAGGACGAGCAAAGGAATGAAGGCAATCCTGTTTGTGCTGGCAGCAGTTGTTGTTGTGTATCTTGTGGGAGCACTCCTTTCTTCCCCGATCGTAAATGCGAAGAAGTATCAGAAGCTTCTGAAAGTGGAGGAGGGAGAATTTACAAAGGATATCGAAGAACTTTCCTTTGACCAGATCCCTCTGCTTGACAAAGAGTCAGCGACACTTCTCGGAAATAGAAAGATGGGAAGTATGGTAGATATGGTGTCTCAGTTTGAAGTGGATGATATTTACAGTCAGATCAATTATCAGGGAAGACCGGTCCGTGTTTCTCCGCTGAAATATGCCAGCGGCATCAAATGGATCACCAATCAGTCGGAAGGTATCCCGGCATATGTCCGCATTGATATGGCGACACAGTCCACAGAACTTGTAAAGCTGGAAGAAGGCATCAAGTATTCTACAAGTGAATATTTTAACCGGAATATTTACAGACATCTGCGGTTCAACTATCCGACTTATATTTTTGATCAGTTAAGCTTTGAGACAGATGATGATGGAGTTCCATACTGGGTATGCCCGGTGAAGAAGTTTAACATTGGTCTGTTTGGAGGAGAGACGGTAGGAAGAGTCGTGCTGTGTAATGCGGTGACCGGAGAGACGAAAGACTACGCGATCGAAGATGTGCCGAAGTGGATCGACCGGGCATATTCCTCTGACCTTCTGGTACAGCTTTATGATTACTATGGAACCTTGAAGCATGGCTTCTTAAACAGTGTGCTTGGACAGAAAGACTGTCTGAAGACGACAGAAGGATACAATTATCTTGCAATCGATGACGATGTATGGGTGTACACCGGTGTGACGTCTGTGAGTGGTGACCAGTCAAATGTTGGATTTGTTCTTATGAACCAGAGAACGATGGAGACAAAGTTCTATCCGATCGAAGGTGCCACAGAGGCTTCTGCAATGTCATCTGCGGAAGGTCAGGTACAGAACTTAAAGTACAAGGCGACATTCCCGCTTCTTTTAAATCTCTCCGGAGAGCCGACGTATTTTATCGCGTTAAAAGATGATGCGGGTCTTGTCAAGAAGTATGCGATGGTAAACGTACAGAAATACCAGCTTGTAGCAATCGGAGATACCGTAAGCCAGTGTGAGGAAAAATACAATGAGCTTCTTCTCACAGATGGCGTGATCAAAGAAGAGGAAGACAAGAGAGAGGTACAGACGGTGGAAGGAACGATCGCGAAGATCGCCCAGGGAGTCGTGGAAGGAAACTCTCATTACTATATTCTTCTGGAAGGATCAGATGAGATCTTTGATGTTTCTGTGGTAGATTTTATTGATGTCATCCGCTATGAGCCGGGACAGAAAGTGACGATCGAGTACAAGGAAGATGAGAAGGCAAATGCTGTTTTAAGTATCAAATAGAGCAGGATTTGCAAGAAACTCAGCATTTTTGGAAATGCATTTTGTGTAAAATGCCGTTAGAATAGAAAGAAGTGAAAAAAGAAAAGTAAGGATGTGGAAAAATGGGAGAGAAGAAACAGACAGTGGCAGTGATCTTTGGAGGACAGTCCTCTGAGCATGAAGTTTCCTGCAAGTCGGCAGTTACCGTTATCTCACATATTGACCGGACAAAATATGAGCCGGTTCTGATCGGGATCACAAAAGAGGGACGCTGGCTGAAAGTCGAAGATACAGAAGCGATTCTAAATGATACATGGCGTGACAGCAGGTATCCGGCGATTCTTTCGCCGGATGCCTGCGAGCATGGCATTCTGGTATTTGGAGATACGGTGGAGAAGATTCATGTAGATGTGATCTTCCCGGTTCTCCATGGAATGTACGGGGAGGATGGAACGATCCAGGGATTGTTTGAACTTGCGAAAATTCCTTATGTCGGATGTGGCGTACTTGCATCAGCAGTTTCTATGGATAAGCTTTACACGAAGATCATTGTTGACCGTCTTGGAATCCGCCAGGCGAAGTTTGTCGGAATCCATGCATATGAGCTTGAGGAAATAGAGAAGGCGCTTGACAAGGTGGAGGGGACACTTCCGTATCCGGTATTTGTAAAGCCATCCAAAGCGGGATCTTCCCAGGGAGTGAATCAGGCAAAAGACAGAGAAGCATTGCAGGCGGCATTGCTTGAAGCGTCAAAACATGATACAAAGATCCTTGTAGAGGAGACAATCCAGGGACGGGAGATTGAATGTGCAGTGCTCGGTGGAAAAGATGTGAAGGCATCTGATGTCGGAGAGATCAAAGCTGCAGATACATTCTATACGTATGAAGCAAAGTATAATAATCCGGATTCTAAGACAGATACCCATCCGGAACTTCCGGAAGGTGCACTGGAAAAAGTCAGAGAAGATGCGGTTGCGATTTTCAAAGCGGTAGATGGATTTGGACTTTCCAGAGTAGATTTCTTCCTGGAGCATGGCACAAATGAAGTGATCTTTAATGAGATCAATACGCTGCCTGGATTTACGAATATCAGTATGTATCCGATGCTCTGGAGAGAAAAAGGGATCGGCACGACAGAACTTGTGACGGAGTTGATCGAACTTGCATTTGCAAGAAAATAAAAGTGTGTGGTAAGAGAAAAAGATAAGACAAAAGCCTTGCAGTAGTAATTTCTGCAAGGCTTTTTATATGGAAGTGATCCACGATTTACTTTTTCATTCGAATGGTCTTCCCACTTAGTTAAGAAGTGCACAGTCAGTCAGGTCGATTCCATTTAACTGGTCTTTCTCTGCGCTGATACTTAAATAGAAATTCACATCATGTCTCTTAGAGATATTTTTCAGCCGTTCAATGAAGCGAGGCATATTCTCAGAGGAAATATCAGCATGCTTTAAAATGCCATCAATAAAGATTGCCTGAATGTCGTGATTGGTGCTGAGCATTCCATAAATAAAACCAGTGTAGTCGTCAATGTTTTTGATAGAAGGATAGTCATCCATACAGATTACTCTGATATCAAAAGATAAACTGTATGTATCGTTGTGACTGTTCTTGATAAATGTTACATTGCCGTCACACTGTTTTACTGTCTCGTTTGCTAATTCAATCATCTGTTGTGTTTTGCCGCTTCCTTTAGGGCCTGTTAATAAATTTACCATGGCACTATCTCCTTTATAATGTTTTTCGTTCTGTCGATTATGTAATGTATTATACACTAATTATAAGAAAATGGCAATAAAATATAAAAAATTATGCGAAATTTACAAAAAAATATAGCTTTCCCCAATGCCTTGACAAATGGACTTCGTATGATAAAATAGAAATATCATTGGAATCATGATAATAAACTGAATCAGATCATGGCAAAGAAGAGGAGTAGTAAGAGCCTATCGTTTTCAGAGAACTGCCGGAAGGTGCGAGGCAGCAGCGTAATCTCCGAACTCGCCTTGGAGCCCTTCTATTGAACAGAACATACGGGATCTTCTGTATGAGAGTAGATGGAGGCGGGACTTCCCGTTACAGAAGCAATGAGTGCACACGGTGAGATGCTGTGTGAATAAGAGTGGTACCACGGAAATCAGCCTTTTCGTCTCTTGATGAGATGAGGAGGTTTTTTATTTTGCAGGAATTTCTTGCAGGATTCTATGTAAGACAAACACGCTTTGTATAGGAACTTGTATCTGATACAAAAATGAAGAAGAGATTGATTTCTGCGGAGGAAATTTTCGGAGAAAAAGGAGGAAAAAAGAATGGCAGTACCTTATAATCATAAGGCGATTGAGAAGAAATGGCGTGAGAACTGGGAGAAACATCCAGTGAACGTAAAAGAAGATGAAAATGGAAAGAGAGAGAAATATTATTGTCTGGATATGTTCCCGTATCCATCAGGAAATGGGCTTCATGTCGGACACTGGAGAGGATATGTAATCTCGGATGTGTGGAGCAGATATAAATTATTACAGAAATACTATATTGTACATCCGATGGGGTGGGATGCATTCGGACTTCCGGCAGAAAATTATGCGATCAAGATGGGCGTGCATCCATCAATTTCCACAGCAGAGAATGTGAAAAATATCAAGCGGCAGATCAATGAGATCGCAGCTCTTTACGACTGGGATATGGAAGTCAATACGACAGATCCGGAATTTTACAAATGGACACAGTGGATTTTTGTAAAAATGTTCAAAGAAGGGCTTGCATACGAGAAGGAATTTCCGATCAACTGGTGTCCTTCCTGCAAGACAGGTCTTGCAAATGAAGAAGTGGTAAATGGTAAATGTGAGCGATGCGGAACAGAAGTGACAAAGAAAAATCTCCGCCAGTGGATGCTTCGGATCACGAAGTATGCAGAGCGTCTTCTGGCAGATCTCGATAAGTTAGACTGGCCGGAGAAAGTCAAGAAGATGCAGGCAGACTGGATCGGGAAATCTTACGGTGCAGAAGTAGATTTCCAGGTAGAAGGAAGAGAGGACAAGATTACTGTCTATACGACAAGACCGGATACGCTTCACGGCGCAACTTTCATGGTACTTGCACCGGAGCATGCACTTGCCAAGAGCCTTGCGACAGATGAGACAAGAGAAGCGGTAGAACAGTATATCTACGATGCTTCCATGAAATCCAATGTGGACAGACTTCAGGATAAGGAAAAGACGGGAGTGTTCACCGGTTCTTATGCGATCAACCCATTAAATGGGGCAAAGACACCGATCTGGCTGTCTGACTATGTTCTGGCAGACTACGGTACCGGAGCAATCATGTGTGTTCCGGCTCACGATGACCGTGACTTTGCATTTGCAAAGAAATTCGATCTTCCGATCGTGCAGGTAATCGCAAAAGACGGAAAAGAAATTGAAAATATGACAGAGGCCTACACAGAGGCAGCCGGAACGATGATCAATTCCGGTGAATGGAACGGAATGGAATCCGCTGTTCTTAAAAAAGAAGCGCCGCATATCATCGAAGAGCGCGGATTTGGAAAAGCGACAGTGAACTACAAACTGCGTGACTGGGTATTTTCCCGCCAGCGTTATTGGGGAGAACCGATCCCGATCGTACACTGTCCGGATTGTGGAGCAGTTCCGGTACCGGAAGACCAGCTTCCGCTGACACTTCCGGAAGTAGACTCTTATGAGCCAACCGGAACGGGAGAATCTCCGCTTGCAGGAATTGAAAGCTGGGTAAATACAACTTGTCCAGTCTGTGGAAAGCCTGCGAAACGTGAGACAAATACAATGCCGCAGTGGGCTGGATCTTCCTGGTATTTCCTCCGCTATGTGGACAGCCACAATTCAGAGGCGCTCGTATCAGGAGAAAAAGCAGATGAGATGCTTCCGGTAGATATGTATATCGGAGGAGTAGAACATGCGGTACTTCACTTACTGTACTCCCGTTTCTACACAAAATTCCTCTGTGATATCGGAGCAATCGATTTCGATGAGCCGTTCAAGAAATTGTTCAATCAGGGAATGATCACCGGTAAAAACGGAATCAAGATGAGTAAATCAAAAGGAAATGTCGTATCTCCGGATGATCTTGTAAGAGATTACGGCTGCGACTCTCTGAGAATGTACGAATTATTCGTAGGTCCGCCGGAATTAGATGCAGAGTGGGATGACAGAGGAATCGACGGTGTTTACCGTTTCTTAAATAAAGTATGGAATCTCGTGATGGACAGCAAAGACAAAAATGTCAGCGCAACAAAAGAGATGATCAAGATCCGCAACAAAATGGTATATGACATTACAACACGTCTGGAAAGCTTCAGCTTAAATACAGTGATCTCAGGATTTATGGAGTATAACAATAAACTGAATGAGATTGCAAAGAAAGCAGGCGGTGTAGATAAAGAAACATTAAGTACACTGGCAGTACTGCTTGCTCCGTTTGCGCCGCATATGGCAGAAGAACTGTGGCAGCAGCTCGGACACGAAGGAACTGTATTCAATGCCGGATGGCCGACTTACGATGAAGAGGCGATGAAAGACGACGAGATTGAGATCGCTGTACAGATCAACGGAAAGACAAGAGCTGTCGTGACACTCGCAGCAGATGTATCTAAAGAAGATGCAATCGCAAAAGGAAAAGAAGCAGTGGCAGATAAGCTGACGGGAACGATCGTGAAAGAAATTTACGTTCCGGGAAGAATTATCAATATTGTGCAGAAGTAGGAAGCGCAGATAACGGAAAAGATAGACTTATCCTGTTTACAGGAATAAGGATATCTTTTTTGTTATCTATAGGGCATATGTCCGGCAACCGACATGAAGCGGAGCGGAATGGAGGTTGCGCGCATGGTTTATGCAGGAGTGTTATGTTTATAGAATAAAGTGCTTGGAAATATTGAAAAGTTCGCTTGAAATCAAGGTTTACAGACATTTTTCTTCAAAGAAAAGGTATCATAGAATATCGTAAAATAGCGTAACAGATTTTAAAAATGGAGTAAATTTGGAGTAAAGATTGAAAGAAAATGGAGTAAATATTTCAAAAAGACATTAGAGGAATGGCGCAGATGGTAGAGATATTATCTGCGTTATTTTTTGTGATTATAATGGTGTAAATAATTACAAAGTATGATATTATAAAAAATAAACAAATATGAAGTTATAAGTGGATTTTTGCGAAGTTGTATGATACTATTATCCTATAAATATTTGAAAATTCGTGGATTACTTAACAAATTAGAAGGAGGTATTTTATATGTTTAAAAAAGCTTTTTGGGTTCCTTATGAGGATAGTGCCAATTACCCAACTCTTGCAAAAACTATGGAAGCAATTTCAAAGTATTGTGAAGAAAATGGTAAGTCTTATACATTTATTAACGATGACGAAGTGGAGATAAATGGAAAAAGATATGAAATATATAGGGGCTACGAAAATGGTAGTAGGGGAAATTACGGCATAAAATGTAAAGAAAAATAAATCCAGTTTGTTATTCTACACACATCGGGTCAACTTGTCCCGAACTTTTACAACTAAATACCCGCCGCCCACA
>CAUWEA010000107.1:0-7417 GCA_963557735.1 uncultured Faecalimonas sp.
CTGACGTAACAGGTGTTTGCCACTTACCAGAAGGTACAGAAATGTGCATGCCTGGAGATAACGTAGAAATGTCTATCGAACTGATCCATCCAGTAGCTATGGAACAAGGTTTACGTTTCGCTATCCGTGAAGGTGGACGTACAGTAGGATCAGGAAGAGTTGCTACAATCGTTGAATAATGGCTCTTTGTCAAGAGTTGGGGTAAATTTATTTTTGAGGCACAGGAACATTGATCCTGTGTCTCTTTATGTTAGGGATAGAAAGATTCGATTCCTGAAATTTTCAAAGTTCCGATATCCAAAGGCATTTCGTTTGATTACTTTAATGGCATTGTTTGTTCCTTCGGTAAAACCATTGGTGTAAGGGCAGTCGAATGCGTTCAAAATGTATTTTGACCAGTTCCCCAGCATGGTTAAGCAGGCGTGGAATTCTTTTAGCTGGCTGGCCTGCGCTGCCAGAAGAAAGAACTTCAGTTTATCTATCGCTTCTGTGAGGGAAGTCGATTCCATAAAATCATAAAATAATTCTTTCAGATGATAGGCGACTGCAAGATCTTCCGATTGTGACAGCATAACCGCCAGTGCCTCAATACTTTCTTCTTTTAGCTTGCTTTTGTGGGTCAAAAGAAGTTTGCGACTTCGTTTGAAATATTTCCGTTTTTCCGGATGAAGCTGCTTCTGGATTCGCTTTCGTACATTTTCCAAAGCCCAGGTAACATATCGAATAACATGGAACTTATCAATGATGATGGTAGCATTTGGGAAATACTCCCTGGCCAGATCCCGATAAACTCGATTCATATCCATGACAATAAAACGGACTTCTTTTTTATTTTTGAAGGATTGAAAATACTGCTGGAGTGAGAGTTGTGAGCGGGAAGGAAGAATATCAAACAAGCAGTGCTTGTCTGGGCGAGTAAGAATCGCCTGGAATTTTTCTCCGCCAGCATTCCCTTTAAATTCATCAATGGAAAGGACAGAAGGAAGATTGTCCGGTTTCGGGAAACGAATATCCTTAAGTCTGCGAAAGATGGAGGAATCCGATAGCCGCAGCAATCTGGCGACAGAGCGAACGCTCTGCCGTTCTGAGAGTAGATAGATCGCATAAAAAAGGAGTCGTGTAGTTGTGCGACAATGTTTTGTAACCAAAGGAAAAGGTTCATAAAAATGCTTGCCGCAATGAGGACAGTGATAACGCCGTTTCCGATAATGAAGAAAAGTCTGTTTGCCCATGAGAGGAAGGTCTTTAATAATGGAAGTACGATAATCATGGACTTGATCCGTCAGCCCGTGGCAATGAGGGCAGGTACAAACTTTGCGAGGAAGAGAAAAATGAATATGGATTTCGGTATTAGAAGAAGTTAAATCTGAGATAATCATCTCTTCCATTTCAAGGAGTTTTGCGGTAAAATCAGAAGTAGGCATAGAGTTCAGTCCTTTCTGTATAATTTGGTGTGGTAACTTAATTATATAGGAATTGAATCTCTATGCCTATTTCTTTTTTACTTTACCCCCAAGTAAAGTTTACAACCTGAATAATTAAAAGACGAATAAATTTTTGAGGGATTGCCGTAAGGCAGTCCCTTTTTGCAGTGTGCTGAGCATGGAACTATCCGGGCTCTTTGTCAGGAATTGGGTAAAATATTTAGCTCATTAGAAAAGGGAAATTTATTCGCTTCTTAAAATTCATGTTTTCTTATGACAGGCAGCTGAGTTGTATGTTAAAATATGTTTATAGTTTCGTAAGTGTTCATTTTATCCAATGTGTCGTAACCTATTTGTCTTCGACATAGGGCGTGTCAAGTATAGTCAAGAGAGTAACAGAGAAAAGGATACAATAAAAATGTTAAAACAATCTTACACATTTCAGAGTCCCATCGGCATCCTGACAATTTCAGAAGCAGGAGGGTATCTGACAGATCTTTTTTTAGAAAGAGAAAATGCAGGTTTGCTGTCAGAGAAACAATCCGAACAGCGATATCATCCGCATTCGGAGGTTCTCTATGAAGCTTACTGTCAGCTTCGGGAATATTTTGCTGGCAACAGACGAGAGTTTACAATTCCAATCAGAGCAGAGGGGACAATGTTTCAGAAGCGAGTATGGGAAGAACTTCGCAAAATTCCATATGGGGAGACGAGGAGCTATGCAGAGATTGCAGATAGGATCGGGAATCCCAAAGCAGTTCGCGCAGTCGGGCAGGCGAATCACCGGAATCCGATTCTGATCCTTGTGCCATGTCATCGTGTGATCCATAAGAATGGAGATATATCCGGATTTGGATGTGGGGATGATGTGAAGCGGTATTTACTGGAACTGGAAGGGAGAAAAGAAAGATGAGAATGAGAGCGGATGGGATTATTTTTGATGTGGACGGTACGCTGTGGGATTCTACGAAGATCGTAGCGGGCGCATGGAATCAGGCAATCGAAGAAGAAGGAATCAGGGATATTCATCTGACCGGGGAGATGTTAAAGGGGTTATTTGGGAAACCGATGGATGTGATCGCGAAAAGCGTTCTCCCGGAGGCGTCAGAAGCGCAGCGGGAACATATTATGGAGCGCTGCTGTCGCTATGAACATGAGGCATTGTCAGAATATGAGGGGGATCTTACATTTCCTGATGTGGCTTCCGTTATGCGAAGGCTGGCAGAAAAGTATCCGCTGTTTATCGTGAGCAACTGCCAGAGTGGTTATATTGAATTATTTTTGGAGAAAACAGGTCTTGGCGACATCGTGACGGATATGGAATGCTTTGGGAATACAAAATGCTCCAAAGGCGAAAATATCAGAAGTGTCGCAGATAGAAATGAGTTGAAATATCCGGTCTATATCGGAGATACGCTCGGAGACTATGAGGCATGTGAGATGGCGAAAGTGCCGATGATCTTTGCAGCATATGGATTCGGTGAGGTTTTGGATGTAGCAGCGAAAATCGGGCAGTTTCAGGAACTTCTTGAGATCTTTACAGAGTAGTCTCTTTACACTTGTAAAAGCATATAGGATATGGAAAAATTATCTTTTGCAAAATAGTATATCAGTAGAGAAATTATTTTTTGCAAAACAGCATATCAGAAGGGAAATTATGTTTTGCAAAGCGGCATATCAGAAGGGAAATTATTTTTTATAAAACGGCATATCAGAAGGGAAATTATTTTTTATAAAGCGGCATATCAGCAGAGAAATTATTTCTGGTAAAGTGACATATCGGCAGAACAGTTATTTTTGCAAAATGGTCTATCATCTGAAAAAATATAGAGGTTTTTTCGTGAAAAAGTGTTATACTAAAAGCAGTATGACACTTTTTCTATATAGGAAGATAGGAGCAAATAAATGACACAAAAGAATAATTTACTGAGAAATGCCTCCTTTTTGATGATTGCGGCATTGATCTCGAAAGTAATCGGATTACTGTATAAAAGCCCGCTGTCGGAGATCGTCGGGGAGGTGGGCATCGGTTACTATGGACTTGCGCAGAATGCGTATCTGATTCTGCTGATGATTGCATCTTTCAGTATTCCGCAGGCAGTATCGAAGGTGATCGCGGAGCGGCTGGCATTTAAGGAATATAAAAATGCGCAGAAATTTTTCAGAGGCGCGTTGATCTATACGATGATCCTGAGCGGTGCAAGCGCACTGTTCTGTCTGTTTGGGGCAAAATATATGATTCCAAGCAATCAGCCGGGAGCAGTTCTGGCGCTTCAGGTTCTTGCACCGACGATTTTCTTGTCTGGGATCCTCGGAGTATACCGCGGCTATTTTCAGGCGCACAGCAATATGCTTCCGACATCACTGTCACAGATCATTGAGCAGATCCTCAATGCGGCAGTCAGTCTCGGTGCAGCGTGGCTCTTTATCCGGTTCTTTTCCGATGGCACAAAAGAAGGAATTGCAAAATGGGGAGCGGCCGGAGGAACTGTTGGAACCGGAGCGGGGGTACTGATCGCACTGCTCTTTATGGTTGCTGCGTATGCAGTCAACAGAAAGCAGATCGCACGGCATGTGAAGGCAGACCGGACCGGCAAGGAAGACAGCTACCGGGATATTTTCCGTGTGTTATTTCTGATCGTGACACCAATCATTTTCAGTTCCTTCATTTATAATATTAACGGTTATATCAATGGTGTGATGTATTCTGAACTAGCGGGAAAGCAGGGCGTAAGCCCGGAGATGGTGAGTACCCTTTACGGGGAGTATTCCGTGTATTTTCTGACAATCATCAATATCCCGCTGACGCTTGCAGGCGCGGCCCCGACATCGATGATCCCGGAAGTATCGGCACTGTATGCACAGAAGAAGATGAAGGCGGCGAGAAAGAAGATTCACGAGGCGACGCAGCTGTCGATGTTCATCTCGATCCCATCGGCGGTGGGGCTGGCAGTGCTGGCATATCCGATCACCAGACTATTGTTTCCAAATACAAATGGAACGGCAGGGACGCTGTTAATTATTGGCGCAGTGACGATCATTTTCAATACGAATTCAAATGTGTCCAACGGTGTGCTTCAGGGGATCGGGAAGGCGAATCTGCCGATGTGGAATGCTGCAATCTCGCTGTTAATCAATGTCGGACTGCTTGTAGTCCTGCTTAAGATGACTCCGCTTGGCATTTACGCGGTACTCGTGGCGACGATCGTCTATTCTGTTTTGATCTGCATTTTGAACGATATTTCTATGAAGAAATATATCCGTTACAAAAATCCATGGGGAATTGCCTATCTATGTCCGATCCTGGCATCGATTCCGATGGGAGCGGCCGCGTGGGGCGTCTATTACCTGCTGGAACTTGTCACCGGATCAAATCTGGTAAGCCTTTTATTTGCGGTTGCAGTCGGCGGACTGATCTATCTGAGCCTTTATACGACAATCATGACAAAACTGAAGGCGGCGGAGAAAAGACGGCGGATGGAACAGAGGTACAAAAGAGAGCGGGAGCGGGAAAGACAGCGAGGCGCCAGATCATCCGAGGAATAGCAGTAGAATTTCACCTGCATGCTCAGCTATTAAACGGGAAAAGAAACCGATGGAAAAACGGTGGAAACAAAGCGGGATGTCCTGCATAGAATAATGATAAAGAAATTTATCGGAGGCACAAATATGCCATATTCAATTATGTTAGATGCCGGGCACGGCGGACGTGACCCGGGAGCAGTATATAACGGCAGGCAGGAAAAGGACGACACATTGAAACTGACACTGGCGATCGGGCAGATTTTACAGAATAACGGATTGGATGTAGAATATACAAGGACGACGGATGTATATGAGTCGCCGTATGAGAAAGCAATGGAGGCGAACAATGCAGGGGTAGATTTCTTTGTGTCGATCCACCGGAATTCCTATCCGACTGCAAATGCAGTGTCGGGTGTAGAGTCGCTTGTCTATGACAAATCCGGTATCAAGTATGAGATGGCGCAGAATATCAATGAGCAGCTGGAGTCCATCGGGTTTGTGAACCTCGGAGTCAAGGCGAGACCAAATCTGATCGTGCTGCGCAGGACAAAGATGCCTGCGGTTCTTGTAGAAGTCGGATTTATCAATTCCGATACGGACAATCAGCTGTTTGATGATAATTTTCAGGATATTGCCGAGGCGATCGCATCTGGGATCCTGGATACGCTGGAGAGCAGCAGCGGGGGAAATACACCGGGAAGCGGCGGAACTGCCGGCGGTGCAGGAGGCAGATACCGGGTGCAGGTCGGAGCATTCCGCAATCAGGTATATGCCAACAACTTGTTAAGAGAACTTCAGGAGCAGGAATATCCGGCGAGAATTGAGGATTCAAATGGATTTTACCGCGTAGTTGTCGGAAGCTATCCGACCTTGCAGGAGGCGGCACAGATGGAACAGCGGCTGAAATGGGCGGGCTATCCGACGATCGTGATTCACTGAGCAGGGAAAGTGTATGAAAAAACAGATCACAGTGCTTTACAAAGGCATGGAAAATGAGTAGAATAGGTTAGATATACAAAGCAGAAAAGAGGATTAAGATATGAGTGACAGATTAGAATTTCGGGAGAAATTAGGTGGAATCCTTCAGAAAGCACAGGAAAAAGCAAATGTACTTTCTGTTGAAGAGGTAGAAGCGTATTTTGCGGAGGATGGACTTTCCGGAGAACAGATGGAACTGGTCTGTGATTATCTACTGTCGCAGAAGGTGACAGTCAAAGGTTATATAAAGCAGGGAGGAACTGTCACAGAGAAGACAGAAGAGAAGCCGGAAGAACACTATACAGAGGAGGAAAAACGCTATCTCGACCGCTATATGGAAGAAATCCGGATGATAAAGAAAGAGGAAGAAGGAGAACGGCAAAAACTGTTTGAAGCATCGGCAGCAGGAGATGCACTTGCAAGGGGAAGACTGATCGAACTGTATCTTGAAAGCGTTGTGGAAACTGCAAAAGAAATGTATCACAAGGAGGTATTTCTCGGAGATCTGATCCAGGAAGGAAATGTCAGCCTGATGCTTGCGCTAGATGAGCTGGAATCCGCAGAAGAGGCGCATGAGAAGGTCATGGATGAAGTGCGCAGGGGAATGCAGATGCTGATCGAGGAACAGACAGAAGTCAAACGGAGAGATCACACTCTTTTAGAAAAATATACCGATCTTGATGACAATATCAAGAAGCTGAAAGAAGAGACGGGAAGAGATGTGACGATAGAGGAATTGTCCGCTTTTCTTGATATGCCGGAGGAAGAGATCAATGACATCCTCAATCTCGGAGAACAATAGTCAGATATAGGAAGCAAAAAGGAGCTGTCGGTAAATACCGTTTTTTAGCTTCCCAATCTTAAAATAAGAATCTCCCGTAGAAATCAGTGTTTCTTATATCTGATCTTCTATGGGAGATTCTTATTTTTTCTTTTCGGTATGTATTTTAGGGCATAAAGACCCCTTAACTGCATTTTTGAAAGCGCTCTTTTTCTAAGCAGTCTTTTCTTCGCTTTTTCCTTCAAATTTTTGAATCTTATCATGAAGAAAACGGTGATATTTGTTTATATTTCTTCCCATTGCATACAGCATAAATTCTTTATATACTTTTTCTGCTGTTCGGTAATTGAACCGGCGAAAACTGTCATTTTCTTTGATATCTCCAAAATGTCCTTCTGTCTGGATGGAACGGATCTGACGGTTTAAAATCCCTTTCTCACTTTGGATGTTTGCATGGGATTCTTCTTTCAATGTTTCCCATTGTTCATTGATCTTCATGACCTTATTTTTCTCTTCATCTTTTTGAGCATCATATTTATAAAGATATTTTGCTTTATGTATGCAGCCGCTGCAATCAGCACATCCATACACCTCAAAAGTCTGTGTATAGTCAGCCTGTTTTTTTGTCTCTGTTCTGATATGATGAAGTTCCCTTCCGTCATGACAGACATAATAGAGTTCATCCTCAAACATCTGCGTTTTCATGTTG
>CAUWEA010000108.1:0-7400 GCA_963557735.1 uncultured Faecalimonas sp.
CCGCCGATATCCCCTTTCAGTTCAAAGCATTCCTTTTCATTTACCGTTACCAGTTCTTCTGACAGCGCAAACGCCTTCGACTGCTCTGTCAGTCTTTCCACCATATCTGCACTGAGCGCCGTCTCTTCCTCTTCTCCATCTATGGTCTCTTTTACCCACATTTCATTGGCATACATATAGCTGACGGTCTCTCCATCTTCCTCCAGCTGATAATTTGACATATCCATGGAAACATCTGTCCCTGCAATATTCATTGAAATCTTGCCTTCCATCTGAAATGCCTCCGGCTTCTCCGTCGATGCGAGATCAAAATCCATCTTTATTCCTGCAGTCTGGTCTTCCACAGAAAATTCCATATTAGCTTTCAGCTTCCCTGAAATAGACTCGATCTTTTCCCCGTTCTTTGCCATGTCCTGAAAAAGACGTTCCGGTGTTGCTTTCTTCTTGCATCCTGACCCTGATACACAGATCATGACTGCGATTATTCCGATTGTTCCTGCTTTTCTCCATTTGCTCATAGGCGTTCCTCCATCGTGTTGATTTCTCAGTATTATATCATCTTTACTGTGCATTTTCTACATTTTTAGCCATAATATTTTTCTTTTTTTATGCATTTCTCTATTGTCTTTTTCGGAGATCTGCCGATGTCAAACATTGGTATACTGTCTCATTCACTTTCAGCATAACGGCATAGAATGGAATTCAGGCAAGTCATTATGCGAAATATGAACGATACAATACACCCGAAGGATACGTTTTCAGCAACACTGTTCTCTAATAATTTCCAAGTATCTTCATATTTCTCGCTTCCTCACGGATGCCCCTGATCGCATTTTTCACAGAAGGCTCATTCAGGTTTCCCTCAAAATCAACAAAAAAGCGATATTCCCATGTCCGTCCTTCAATCGGTCTTGATTCAATCTTTGTCATATTCAGATTGTTATAAATAAAGTGCGACAAAATGTGATAAAGCGATCCGCTCTCATGTGGCACTTCAAAGCAAATGCTGATCTTTCCTGCATCTTTTAAATATATTTTCTGATTGGACACAATGATAAACCGTGTAGAATTGTTGCTGTTATCGTTGATCTCCTCCGCCAGAACTTCAAGCCGGTGGATCTTCGCCGCATACTCACTGCACACCGCTGCCTGCGTTTTCTTCTGGTCTTCCAAAACCTTCTTTGCGGCGATTGCCGTATTCGCCACGCTGATCTGCTGCCAGTTTCGGTGCTCATCCAGAAATCTGGCGCTCTGCATCAGTCCCTGCGGGTGCGAGTAGACACACTCGATCTCTTCCAGTGTTGTACCCGGAAGCCCTGCAAGCATATGCCGGATTGGAAGCACGATCTCCCCCACAATATGATTTTCAAATTCCACAAGCAGATCGTATACCTGGCTGACCGCTCCCGCAGAAGAATTCTCAATCGGAAGTACCGCATAATCTGCAAGCCCGTCTTCCAGCGTCTCCATCGCATCGCGGAATGTCTGCACGTGAAAGCTGTCACATTCCTCTCCAAAATAACTGTGGAGCGCAGCCTGACTGTAGGCTCCCTCCACACCTGGGAACACAAGTCTCGCCCCCTTCTTATCCAGTGAATCAATTCCGATAAAAGCTGTCTTTCCGATCACTCCATGCTCTGTCAAAATCTGGTACTGGAGTTTTCTGCTCATCGCCATCAGCTGTTCATACAGTTCCGTGATCCCCCGTCTGTTAAACTCATTCGATGCCATCTGGGAAAGCGTCGCCAGTTTCTGCATCTCTCTCTCTTTGTCATAAACTTTCTTGCCGGATGCGATCTTTGTAAGCCCTACTTCCGCACACAATTCCATCCGCTTCTCATATAATTTCACGATCTGACTGTCAATATCATCCAGTTGTTCTCTAATCTCACTTAATGGTATCATCTGTCCTTCACCTCATCATCCTTCTTTTTTCATGCTGCTGTCAAAAAAGTAACTGGTCTTCTTTGCCAGACAGTCTGTATTTTTCCTATTATATTACAATTTCTGTATAAAATCCAGATTCCGGCAAATACTGCTACTATGAAAAATAAATTTATCTTATGCGGCACCGCAGGCTGGTGCATGGAAATCCTTTTTACAAGCCTGCATTCTCTTTTGCACAGAGACTACAAATTATCAGGAAAAACTTCTGTCTGGATGTTCCCGATTTACGGGATGGCGAGCATACTGGCGCCACTTTTTCGCATACTGCGCGGAAAGAGCTTGATGATCCGTGGCAGTATTTACGCATGTCTGATCTTTGCCGGTGAGTTCTGTTCCGGATCCCTCTTAAAAAAATACGGCCTTTGTCCATGGGATTACAGCAATGCCAGGTTCAATGTCCGCGGCCTGATCCGCCTTGACTATGCCCCGCTTTGGTTTGGCGCCGGACTTTTCTTTGAGAGACTACTTTCTGATCCTAAGCGGTAATGGATGTTTTTCCATTTCTCTGCATAGGGCAAAGAATCCCATTTCCCGTAAAAAAGCCTCCCTTTTTGTACTTGAAAATCTTGTCATTTTATTATATGATAAGTAAAATAATTCAATATGCAGGAGGCTCTTATTATGGACACAACGCAATGTATTCAAACACGGCGAAGCATTCGAAAGTACAGACCAGATCCGGTCGATCACAGTTTATTAGAATCTATTATTTCAACTGCATCTTATTCTCCATCCTGGAAGAACACACAGATCACTCGTTACATCGCAATTGAAGACTCTACAATTCTCAAAAAAATTGCCGATGACTATACCCCTTCTTATAATTCCAATATTGTCAGTCAGTTATCGGTGTTGATCGCGGTAACTATGGTAAAGGGACGCTCCGGGTTTGAACGTGACGGTTCTTATTCCACGAAAAAAGGAGACCGCTGGCAGATGTTTGACGCCGGGATCGCCTGTCAGAGTTTTTGTCTTGCAGCGCATGATGCAGGACTTGGCACAGTGATCATGGGGATTTTTGACGAGGACGGTATCCGAAAACTACTTGCCATTCCAGAAGAGCAGGAACTGGCAGCTCTGATCGCAGTCGGTTATCCGGACATTTCCCCGGAAGCACCAAAGAGAAAGACTGTTTCTGAATTATTAACATACAAATAGGAGGAAGTTATGAGACACTTAATGAGTCCTTTGGACTTTACTGTAGAAGAATTAGACAAATTATTGGACCTTGCAAACGATATCGAAGCACATCCGGACAAATATGCCCATGCATGTGACGGAAAGAAACTTGCCACTCTCTTTTATGAGCCAAGCACCCGCACAAGACTAAGCCACGAGGCAGCCATGTTAAACCTCGGCGGAAGTATCCTCGGATTTTCTTCCGCTGACTCAAGTTCTGCTGCCAAAGGAGAAAGCGTATCCGACACAATCCGCATGGTATCCTGCTACGCGGACATCTGTGCCATGCGCCACCCAAAGGAAGGTGCCCCGATGGTCGCATGCCGCCACTCTTCCATCCCGGTCATCAATGCAGGGGACGGCGGACACCAGCATCCGACACAGACACTGACCGACCTTCTGACGATCCGCTCGTTAAAGGGACGTCTTAGCAATCTTACGATTGGTCTCTGCGGCGATTTAAAATTCGGAAGAACGGTTCATTCTCTGATCCACGCCCTTGTGCGCTATGAAAATGTACGGTTCGTCCTGATCTCCCCGGAAGAACTTCGTCTTCCAAGCTACATCCGCAAAGATGTATTAGATAAGAACAACATTCCTTACAAGGAAGTTATCAATCTGGAAGAAGCGATGCCGGAGTTAGATCTGCTCTACATGACACGCGTTCAAAAAGAACGTTTCTTCAATGAAGAGGACTATGTCCGCATGAAAGATTTCTATATTTTAGATGCTGCCAAGATGGCACTTGCAAAAGAAGATATGCTTGTACTTCATCCACTGCCTAGAGTCAATGAGATTTCCGTGGAAGTGGACAAGGACCCGCGTGCCGCTTACTTTAAGCAGGTACAGTACGGTGTCTATGTCCGCATGGCGCTGATCCTCACACTTTTAGAAATCGAAGTATAGACGGCAGAAAGGAGTTTATCATGGAAAATAATACATTAAATGTCAGCAGTATCTCAGAAGGATTTGTACTTGATCACATTCAGGCAGGAAAAAGCATGGACATCTACCACTATCTCCGCCTGGACAAATTAGACTGCTGTGTCGCGATCATCAAAAATGCAAGAAGCAACAAAATGGGAAAGAAAGATATCATGAAGATCGAATGTCCGATCGACATCATCGACCTTGACATTCTCGGGTTCATCGACCACAATATCACGATCAATATCATCCAGAATGACAAAGTTGTTGAGAAAAAACGTCTGGAGCTCCCAAAAGAGATCACAAATGTGATCAAATGTAAAAATCCTCGCTGCATCACTTCGATCGAGCAGGAATTAGAGCATGTATTTGTTTTGACTGATCCGGAAAAAGAAGTGTACCGCTGCAAATATTGCGAAGAGAAATATGACAGAAAAAATCACTAATCTTATATCTTCTCCCAGAGGAACCCAGGTCAGGATCCTCTGGGACAAAAAAAGCACTCCTCTCCGTGCGGCAGGCAACATCAGTTGCCCGTCTGCCCGGAAAGGAGCACTTTTTCTATATTCCATTGTTATGTAATTATAATACAAGTTCTAGCTGGCAATCACATGGTTCTTTCTCCACGCTCTTCTGATTGTACTCTGCCGCCTCCACACATCCCATTTCTTTGTAAAATGCCTGTGTCTCCTCGCAGGAATGTGCAGAAATATATAATTTCTTCGCACCCATCTTCCTTGCCGCTTCCACACATCTTGTAAAAAGCTGCCTTCCGATTCCTCTGTTTCTGCAATCGTAGGAGGTATGTATACAAGATAATTCCAGATATTGCTTCTCACTGCCAAAAAATTCATGCTCTACGGATGCAAAGCCTTTCAGGCGCTCCTCCACAAATGCGCCGAACACGACTCCGCCGGTCTGTATCGTATGGATCAGACACTCCGTCAGATAACGATAATCGCTGTCACTCCACTGTTCATTAAATACAATGTCCTTCAGCACCCACTCGCCGTCTTCCTTCCGCCAGCAGCGGTTCACCTCCTGATAACGGTCAAAATCCGCAAACAGCGAAACTGTCAATTCCGATTCTTTGATCTTTCTGTAATTGATTCTACCTTTTCCCATAGTCGGTCCCTCCTGTAAAATCAAAAAGCATTAAGCAAGACGATAAGCCGGGTTATGTCGTTGGACAATCATCTATCTAGGCCTGCCGTTACCGGAAGGCTCAAGCGACCTACCTAAAACGTGACGGGCCGCCACATTGTTTTCGTTCGGTCTTGCTTCGGATGGGGTTTACATATGCCCTCGCTGTTACCAGAGAGGCGGTAGTCTCTTACACTGCCCTTCCAACCTTACCGGTCAAAAAACCGGCGGTATATTTCTGTTGCACTAGCCTTGGAGTCACCTCCACCGGACGTTATCCGGCATCCTGCCCTGTGAAGCCCGGACTTTCCTCACCTGCTGCCTTTCGGCGATTGCAGCTGCGATTGTCTGTCTTACTTAAATGCCTTTGTATTCTATCATCTTCTGACAAAAAAGTAAAGACTTCTGTTGAAAAATACATCTTCTACTTTCGTTTACCATACATTATAACACATTTCTTCCATTTGAAAACAAAATGACAGATATTTTTCTGATTTTTCTTAGATGTATAATCTTCTCCCTTTCTGCCATACTAGACAGAGAAACGCAACAGCAAAAATTTGAGGAGGGCTTAACAATGGCTGATATTTCTATCTTAGACTTACAAAATCTCCGTCATCTGATCGGAGGATATGACACCACACACTGCAAAATGACAGACTATGCTTCACAGACAACCGACCCTGAAGTAAAAAAACTGTTTCAGGATGCCGCAGACAGCGCAATGAAAAACAAGCAGGAACTGATGAGATTTTTATAAGGAGGATGTCAACATGAACGAGAAAACAATGGTCGCAGACGCACTGGTAGGTGTCAACGGAGAATTAAAAATGTTTGGAGAAATGATCCCGCAGACAGAAAATAAAGAATTAAAACAATGTCTGAAGCAGATCCGGAATTCCTGCGAAATGTCGCAGGAGAAACTGTATGAAGTCGCACGTCAGAAAAGTTACTATGTCCCTGCCGCAAAGGCAACTGAGGAAGAAGTAAACCATGTAAAATCCATTCTGACACAGCCGGCAATGCGCTAATTTTTTTTAGCCGCCCTCCCCTGCCGCATCATCGTGCAGAAGCCGGGGCGGCTTTCTTTGTTTAGAACTTTCTCATTCTAAGATCGCTATTTTAGAATACATACGGTTCTCTTTCAAAACCTCCGACTTTTCTTCTGTTGATAAGAATTCTTCACTTTCTTATTCATAAGAATTCTTGACTTTCTTATGTCATAAGAATTCTTAACTTTCTTAATGACAAAAAATATTTTTTCATGTACAATGATATCTAACTGACAAAAAACAGAAGAATTAAGGAGTTGTTTTATGAGTATTTTAAATGTAGAACATTTATCTCACGGCTTCGGGGACCGTGCGATTTTTGAGGATGTCTCGTTCCGTCTCTTAAAAGGGGAGCATATCGGGCTTGTCGGTGCAAATGGAGAAGGAAAATCCACTTTTATGAATATTGTAACCGGAAAATTGCAGCCGGATGAGGGAAAGATCGAGTGGTCAAAAAATGTGCGTACCGGATATCTGGATCAGCACACCGTTCTGGAAAAAGGACAGACGATCCGCGATGTGTTAAAATCTGCGTTCCAGTATCTGTTTGCACTGGAAGAGAAAATGAATCAGATCTGCGACTCTCTCGGCGATGCAGACCCAGAAGAAATGGAAGCACTGATGGAGGAACTCGGAACGATCCAGGATACGCTGACCCTTCAGGATTTTTATATCATCGATTCCAAAGTGGAGGAAGTTGCACGGGCGCTCGGGCTGCTTGACATCGGTCTGGAACGGGATGTCACAGACCTGAGCGGTGGACAGCGTACAAAAGTGCTTCTCGCCAAACTGCTTTTAGAAAAACCGGATATTTTGCTGCTCGACGAGCCGACCAACTATCTGGACGAAGAACATATCGTATGGCTGAAACGCTACCTGCTTGACTATGAGAATGCCTTCATTTTAATTTCCCATGATATTCCATTCTTAAATGAAGTCGTCAACATCATCTACCATATGGAAAATCAAGAATTAAACCGCTATGTCGGTGATTACGACCACTTCCAGGAAGTCTACGCGGTTAAAAAATCACAGCTTGAGGCTGCCTACCGCCGTCAGCAGCAGGAAATCAGTGAGCTCAAAGACTTCGTTGCCCGCAACAAAGCGAGGGTCTCCACGCGAAACATGGCAATGTCCCGCCAGAAAAAACTG
>CAUWEA010000109.1:0-7393 GCA_963557735.1 uncultured Faecalimonas sp.
ACGAGTCACATCTGCCCTTATTTAGAACTATCTATTTCCCGATAGCCCCTTTTTTAGAAATCAAAGGAATCTTCTTCCTTCTGGTCATGGAACCCTTCCGGGATATATAAATGGACGCTTTCCACACGGTTCTTCTGAAGCGCGTCCACAACAAGGCGGATCCCATCTTCGGTTGTAAATTCATCGCCTTCTTCCGGAAGACGGTCAAGATGTTCAATGATAAATCCACCGAGGGAATCATAGTCTTCCGAGGAGAAATTCAGTCCGAGGCTGTCATTGAGATCGTCGAGATTCATGGAACCTTCGATGATATATTCCCGCTCGTTGATCTGGCGGATAAATTCTTCTTCATTTTCATCATACTCATCATGGATCTCACCGACGATCTCCTCAAGCAAGTCTTCGAGGGTGATCAGTCCGGCAGTCTCGCCGTATTCATCGAGAACGATAGCGATGTTGATTGAAGCCTGACGCATCTCTACGAGCAGTTCGGAGATACTCTTGTACTCATAAGTAAAGTAGGCTTCTCTTAAAATATCTCTGACGTGAAATTCCTTCTTGTCATTGTAATTGTACAGCAGAAGGTCTTTCATATTGATCGTACCAACGACATTGTCGGTCGTCTCTTCGTAGATTGGAAGTCTTGTAAACTTGTCCTCCCGGAAAATATCGATCAGTTCATCGTAAGTGCTGTTGATATCAGCGAACGTCACATGGACACGAGGCACCATAATATCCTTTGCTTTGGCATCTCCCATATCGAATACATTATAGATCATTTCTTTTTCTTCCGATTCAATCACCCCGTCCTCGTGGCTGACATCTACGATCGTCCGAAGCTCATGCTCGGTCATCGTATTGACCTTCTGGTCCGGGCTGACACGCAGAAGAAACAGAACGCCCATGGAGAGCTTGTTTACAATAAAGATGACCGGGGTAAAGATCTTCATCAGAAAATGGATCAGCGGCGCATAGAGAAGCGCCATCTTTTCTGAATGGATCGTTGCCAGTGTCTTTGGGGAAATCTCTCCGAAGATCAAGATCAATAACGTGATCACACCGGTCGCGATACCGACTGCGGAATTTCCGAACAGCTGAATGATCAGAGAAGTTGTCAGCGCAGTCGCGGCATTGTTCACAAGGTTATTTCCGATCAGGATCGCACTCAGCATCTTCCCAGAATCCTCTGAAATCTTCAGAAGAATGCGGGCGCGCTTGCTTCCCTGGTCTGCCAGTGATTGAATTTTTAGTTTGTTAGAGGTTGTCAAAGAGGTCTCTGCCGATGAAAATAATGCTGATAAAAGAATCAGTACGGCTAAAATAATTAATTGTATGACGACACTCGAGTCCAATGATAAGTTCACTCCTTTTTTATTTACATTTTGCTTTTAATATACCGTATTTTAGGAGATTTTGCAAGTGTACATTGAATTTGCGGAGGCTTTATAGTATGATAAAGATACTGTCCGGAGGACATTTCCGGGCAGAGGAACAGAAGCAGAATCAACTATGCATATAGATAGAAGCAGGAGACAGAGCATGAAGAATGAATTTTACGATGCATTGATACAGCTGACAGCAGAAAAGAATGTGCTGACAGATGAACCGATGAAAAAGCATGTGACCTTCCGTGTGGGAGGGGCGGCAGATTACTTTGTGTCGCCGGAGAGTGCAGAAGAAGTACAGAAGATCATCCTCCTATGCAAAGAGAAGGGAATGCCTTACTATATTTTAGGAAATGGAAGTAACCTTCTTGTCAGTGACAGTGGATACAGAGGGGTGATCATTCAGATTTATAAATCGATGAGTGATATTTCTGTGGAAGGAGAGCTTGTAAAAGCGCAGGCAGGCGCGCTCTTATCGGCGATTGCAGCACAGGCAGCGGCGGCATCTCTGACCGGATTTGAGTTTGCATCCGGGATTCCGGGGACGATCGGCGGAGCTGCGGTGATGAATGCAGGAGCCTACGGCGGAGAGATGAAGGACGTGATCGCGCAGGTGACTGTTCTCACAAAAGACGGAGAGATCCTTGTGATTCCGGGCGAGAAGATGGAGATGGGATACCGCACAAGTATTGTCGCAAAGAATCAGTATATTGTGCTGGAGGCAGTAATCCGTCTGGCACACGGAGAGCAGGAGCAGATCCGGGCAAAAATGGAGGAACTCAAAGAGAAGCGTACAACAAAACAGCCTCTGGAATATCCAAGTGCAGGAAGTACGTTTAAGCGCCCGGAAGGATATTTCGCAGGGAAGCTGATCGAGGATGCAGGTCTTCGCGGATTCCAGGTGGGCGGCGCGCAGGTGTCAGAGAAGCATTGCGGGTTTGTGATCAATAAGGATCAGGCGACAGCGGCAGAGGTACGCGAACTGATCCGGCAGGTATCTGAGCGGGTAAGAGAAAATTCCGGTGTGACATTAGAGCCGGAAGTAAAGATGTTAGGAGAATTTTAAAATGAGATTTGTGATCGTTACGGGGATGTCCGGTGCGGGAAAAAGCACTGCGCTGAAAATGCTGGAGGATGTCGGATACTTCTGTGTCGATAATCTCCCGATTCCTGTGATACCGGCACTGGCAAGCCTTTTAAGCGGGGCAAATTCAGAGATCGATAAGCTGGCGCTCGGAATCGATATCCGGGATGAGAGAAATTTTACAGAGCTGGAGGAAGTGTTCAGAAAGATCGATGATACCGGATTTTCTTACGAAGTACTGTTTCTTGAGGCAGCAGATGATGTGCTCGTCAAACGTTACCAGGAGACGAGACGTACGCATCCGATTGCGGGAAATGAACGGCTGGATAAGGCAATCGCAGAGGAGCGTGAGAAGCTTGGATTTTTAAAATCAAAGGCAGCTTATATCGTGGATACAAGTAAGATGCTCACAAGGGAATTAAAGGCGGAGCTCAATAAGATTTTCGTGGAAAATAAAGAATTTAAGAATCTTTATATTACCGTTCTTTCATTTGGTTTTAAATATGGGATCCCAAATGATGCAGACCTTGTATTCAACGTGCGTTTTCTGCCGAATCCATATTATATAGAAGAACTCCGTCCAATGAGCGGAAATGACCGTCCGGTCAGCGAATATGTGATGAAGCAGCCGAAAGCGCAGGAATTTTTGGAAAAATTAAAAGATATGGTTACATTTCTGATTCCAAACTATATTATAGAAGGAAAGAATCAGCTGGTCATTGCGATCGGATGCACCGGAGGAAAGCACCGCTCCGTGACACTGGCAAATGAACTGTATCAGTTTTTAAAACAAGATGACAGATACGGGGTGAAGGTAGAACACCGGGACATTGAAAGGGATTCGCAGGGAAAAGTAAGATAGATGGAAAAGATGTCATTTTCAGCAAAACTAAAAGAAGAGCTATCCATGCACACTGGCAGTGCAAGGCATTGCCAGCTTGCAGAACTTGCCGCGATCATAAGTATCTGCGGCAGGATCTCAATCTCCAGTTCGGACAGATACCGGGTGACAGTACACACAGAAAATATAACTGTTGCAAGAAAATACTTTACATTAATCAAAAAAACATTTAATATATGTACTGAAACTTCTATTCGGAAGAACCTTAAAAAAGGAAGTGTGTTTTATTCCGTGATCATCGCAAGGCACGAAGAGGCAGTGAGGGTGCTTCAGGCAGTGAAACTGTTAGATGACGCGGGTGAAATCAGGGAGGAACTTTCTATTGTGAAAAATGTGGTGATCCGCCAGCTGTGCTGCCGGAGAGCCTTTCTAAGAGGAGTATTCCTTGCATCAGGTTCGATCAGTGATCCTTACAAATCTTATCATTTTGAAGTGGTATGTGCGACTGAAGACAAGGCGAAGCAATTACAGTATATTATGAACAGTCTGCATATGAGTGCCAAGATTGTGCTCAGGAAGAAATCTTACGTTGTCTATCTCAAGGAGGCGGATCAGATTTCAGACATGCTGAACATCATGGAGGCACATGTTGCACTGATGGAGTTTGAAAATATTCGTATTTTAAAAGATATGAGAAACACTGTGAATAGAAAGGTAAATTGTGAAACTGCCAATATTAATAAAACCGTTTCAGCAGCAGTGAAACAGCTGGAGGATATTGAATATATCCGTGATACGATCGGTTTTGAGAAATTAGCAGACGGATTAAGAGAGGTTGCTCTTGCGAGGATCGCCTATCCGGAAGCAACATTGAAGGAACTAGGTGATGCACTGACACCGCCGGTCGGAAAGTCAGGTGTGAATCATCGGCTAAGAAAGTTAAGTGAGATCGCTGAGAAGGTAAGAGCGAACAAGGAGGTACACAATGATTAGGAAACCAGTAACAATTCAACTTGACAATGGATTAGAAGCAAGACCAATCGCACTGCTCGTTCAGGAGGCAAGCCAGTATGCAAGCCAGATTTACATTGAGATTAAGGAAAAGCGCATCAATGCAAAGAGCATCATGGGAATGATGAGCCTGAATGTTCACAGCGGGGAAGAACTGACAGTTGTTACCGAAGGGGAAGATGAAGAGAAGGCTGCGCAGGGAATTGAATTGTTCTTAAATAATGTAAAGTAAAAGAGGGTACGAAAAAGAGCATGTGACATGCTCTTTTTTCTCTCACAAAAATAGCAGAAAGGAGAAAGCGATGAAGAAATTATTGTTTATTTATAATCCAAATGCGGGAAAGGGACTGATCAAGCCGAAGCTGTCCGACGTACTTGACATTTTTGTGAAAGCGGGATATGAAGTGACAGTCTATCCGACACAGAAGTACCGGGATGGCTACCACAAGGTACGGCATTTTAAGGAAGACTATGACCTTGTCGTGTGCAGCGGAGGCGACGGGACACTTGATGAAGTTGTGACCGGGATGATGAAACGGAAAGAGCAGATTCCGATCGGGTATATTCCAACCGGGACGACAAATGATTTTGCGAGAAGCTTACATATTCCAAAAGATATGTTAAAAGCGGCGGATACGGCGGTAAACGGGATTGTATTTCCGTGTGATATCGGGACATTTAATGAAGACTTTTTCGTATATATTGCGGCATTTGGACTGTTTACAGATGTATCTTATCAGACGAAGCAGGAAGTGAAAAACGTCCTCGGGCATCTCGCCTATGTGCTGGAAGGAATGAAACGGCTTTACAATGTGCCGTCTTACCGGATCAAAGTCACACACGATGATGAAATCATCGAAGATGAATTTATTTTCGGAATGGTGACAAATTCAAGGTCGATCGGAGGCTTCCGAAACATGGTCGGAAAGAGTATTGTCTTCGATGACGGGGAATTTGAAGTGACACTGATCAAGACTCCGAAGAATCCGCTTGCGCTTCAGGAGATCATCGCGGCGCTTCTGATCGAACAGATCGACACAAAGCATATGTATACATTTAAGGCAAGCAGACTGAAACTGGAGTCTCTGGAGGAGATCCCGTGGACGCTGGACGGAGAGTTCGGCGGGGAGCATGACGAAGTGGTCATTGAGGATCAGAGGCAGAAATTAAAGATCATGGTTCCAGTCGATAAGATCAAATCTCTGATGAAGGAACCAGATACGTTACAACTAGAGGAAGGAATCGAAGAGGATTAATGGAAAAAAGAGAGAAATTTTCATCCCGGCTGGGATTTGTACTGATCTCGGCAGGATGCGCGATCGGTCTTGGTAATGTATGGAGATTTCCATATATTACCGGAAAATATGGAGGGGGAGCATTTGTACTTGTATATTTGTTTTTCTTGTTTGTACTTGGGCTGCCGATCGTTATTGCGGAGTTTTCAGTAGGAAGGGCGAGCCAGAGAAGCATTGCTACTTCTTTCAATAAACTGGAACCGAAAGGAAGCAAATGGCACTTGTACCGCTATTTCGGTATGGCAGGCAACTATTTACTGATGATGTTTTACACAACGATTGGCGGGTGGATGCTTGCCTATTTTGTGAAGATGGTCAAAGGGGAATTTACGGGACTCGGACCAAAAGAGGTAGAGCAGGTATTTACAACCTTTACTTCAGACCGGAATGCGATGTTATTCTGGATGATACTGATCTCTGTGGCAGGGCTGTGCGTATGTTCCTTTGGATTGCAGAAAGGCGTGGAAGGAATCACAAAGATCATGATGTCGACACTGTTTCTGATTATGGCAGTGCTTGTAGTGAAATCACTGACACTTCCAAATGCAGTGGAAGGACTCAGCTTTTATCTTGTGCCGGACTTCGGAAAGATGAAGGAAGCGGGGATCGGAACGGTGATCTTTGCGGCGATGGGGCAGGCATTTTTTACACTGAGCATCGGGATTGGAGCGCTGGCGATCTTTGGAAGCTACATCGGAAAAGAACGGGCGCTTGCAGGGGAAGCCATCAGTGTTGCCCTGCTTGACACAACAGTCGCGATCGTCTCAGGACTGATCATTTTCCCGGCATGCTTCGCATTTGGGATTAATCCGGGAGAAGGACCGGGACTTGTATTTGTCACACTTCCGAATGTATTTAACGAGATGGCAGGCGGAAGAATCTGGGGAAGTCTGTTCTTCCTCTTTATGACATTTGCAGCATTTTCTACCATCCTTGCAGTATTTCAGAATATCATTACCTTTGCAAGAGAGATGTGGGGATGGTCACTGAAGAAATCACTGCTCATCAACGGAGCGCTTCTGATTTTGCTGGGATTCCCATGTGTGCTTGGTCTGACAGACTGGTCAGGAGTCCAGATCCTCGGGAAGAATATTATGGATTTTGAAGATTTCCTTGTCAGCAACAATCTGCTGCCGCTTGGCTCCGTCATCTATCTTTTGTTCTGCGTGACAAAATATGGATGGGGATGGGATCATTTTCTGAAGGAAGCCAACACCGGGGCAGGGATTAAGTTCCCGGGCGGACGTCCGATGAAATTATATCTCATATTTGTTCTCCCAGTAGTAATTTTATTTATCTTTGTGCAGGGATATATTTCAATGTTTGCAGGAGGGCTGTAAGAAAAATACAGATAGCTTTCCCAGGAGAAAGAAATGCAGAAACAGCAGAAAACACGTGGGCATACTCCGGTGTTTTCTGCTGAAAGCTGCAGGGCAACAAAAAATCAGGAAGTCAGAATCGTTCAATGTTGAAGCAAAAACAGAAAAATAAAAAAGAGTTCAAGTTAGAATAAGAATTTCCGGAAAATAAAAAAAATAAAAAAGTTTAAAAAATTTAAAAAAACACTTGCATAATCTACAAAAGTGTTATATACTATACAAGTACCAAACAGATGGCTCCATGGTCAAGCGGTTAAGACGCTAGCCTCTCACGCTGGAATCAGGGGTTCGATTCCCCTTGGAGTCACTTTTTAAAAGGCATCCGCAGAGATTTCTGCGGATATTTTTTTGCTTTATAAGAAATTTCTCAAATCGTAAAAAATAGTGTATAATGTATG
>CAUWEA010000110.1:0-7312 GCA_963557735.1 uncultured Faecalimonas sp.
TATCTCCATCAAATAATATTTATGCATCTTCGTCCTCCATTTCAAATTTATACTTTCTCCATGTGCAAAAGCGTTTCACTCTGGCAATATCATTCTTTACTTCAATTTCAATAAATTCTCCACTGGAAAAATCACCAAGCATACTCCTCTCCCCTGACAGAAAATCATAAAACTCCGTTAATTCCGGAGAATCTGTCCTCTTCTTTTCCGAACACAAATAGATTAATTTCAACCGCTCCCCGCCAACATTTGAGGATACAGAATCCAGTAAATTTATCCTGTCCTTTGTCAGCACTTCAAATCCACTCTTTTGTCTTTTCAGTATCACTACATTGAGGCGCTTTTTCAAATTTATAAAATATTGTGATTCTCCTTTGACAATCTGCCTTTCCAACACAATTTCGTCTCCGGCACATACACTATATTTATTATAATATGGCCCCAGACCTACCACGCGCTTTTCCCGTCCCATTGTATAACGAAGATTGATAATTTCTCCATTTTCTTTATTTATAAAACCAATTTGTTTATTCACTGCCGGAAATAAATCCGAAATATCCAGATTTTTCGGAATCAGCACATATGTATCATTTGTTCTTGCTTTTCCCAGTTCTGTATTATTCAATTTTTTAATAACCTGAGTTATCTTCACTTTTATCATCTCCTCTATTCGAGATACTTCTTAATAATTTCCGCTATCCCCCGCGCCATTAGCGGAGGTACTGCATTTCCAATCTGCATATATGTTTTAAGATACGCGCCCCAAAACAGATAATCATCTGGAAACGATTGCACTCTCGCAGCTTCCCTTGGTGTTAATGCTCTGATCTGAGCAGGATGAATATGAGAATGACAATCCATTCTCAAATGTGCTGTAATCGTTCTGCATGGTCTGTCGGCGTATAATTTATAATACTTATCTTTAAAACAATGATTTCTGTGTGCATAGGGCATAATATCCGCTATCTTTTCATCTGTCGCATCATCTCCCTGATTAAGTCTTCTGTAAATTTCATAATTTACATCACTAACGTATCTGGCTTTGTGATTATACACATAAGGAATTTTTCTCCCTTCATTAATTAAATTTAAATACGCATTTTCATTGTTTTCAAAGGTATTAATATCAATTTTTTTCCCGGTAACATCACTGTCTACTTCGTTTACATTTTTTATTCTTGGTGCTTCCAGCGCTTTGAGATCATTTAATGCATCCTGCAGCACATATTGTCTGTTATTTTTACAGTTTTCTTCTATTTGTACAAAAATCTCCTCCGGAGTTATATTTTTTTCTCTGATAATATCATTGCGGACCGCTATATAAATCAATCGTTCCCTGCTTTGTGCCACGGAAAAATTCTGGGAATTCAGTACCCGGTAACCCACTTTATAGGAATACACCTTCCCATTTTTTTTAATTTTCAACGTCTCATAATCTTCAACTACCTGGTCTGCCACTTTAAGCATCCCCTTCACATTCTCCATCACCACAAATCTGGGAACAATCTTTTCAACAGCCTGTATAAAATACTTATATAACTTATTGCGCGGATCGTCAATTACTCTCTGCCTGTTTGCCTCACTGAATCCCTGGCAGGGAGGTCCTCCAACAACAATGTCTATTTCTTCTTTAATATAGTCTTCGATATGATCGATAATTTGCTTAATATCACCCTGGATCAATTTATCACCCGGTAATTCAGGGTGATTATATTTATATGTCTGAATACATACGTCTTCAATATCATTTGCAAGTTTCACATGAAAACCTTCTTGTAAAAAGCCAAGACTCAATCCACCAGCCCCACAAAAAAAATCAACTAAAGTTCTCCCCTTCTTTTGTGCTGCTTTTCTTTGTATTTCTTTTCTTTTTGAATTGTATAATCTATCCAGTAGTCCTCCCATAGATTTTTTATTTAAAACTGCAAGTTTTACCGCAATTTCAAATGTGTGATAAGATTCCCCTAATATTTTTTTCAATTCTGGTAATTCCAAGCTATTATCAATAACTCCTATTTTTTTTAATTCCTCTTCTATAGGAACCCCTGGAAAATCTGTAAACTTTATACAATATTTTTCACAGAAACATTGCACAAGCCGGATATATACATTAACCTGTTCAATAAAGAAATTTTTTTCCGTTTTACTGTCTATTTGAGATGCTGGTTTAAATATCATTTTCTCCAACTCCTTTAAATTTCTATGATCTTATCTTTTATGCACTTCGCAATTGCTTCTGCAAGAAAAGGCGGAACAGCATTTCCTATCTGTTTAAATTGTTCTGTCCTTGGTCCCTCAAATACAAAATCATCCGGAAACGACTGAATTCTTGCCGCTTCTCTCACTGTAAAAGTTCTTCCCTGCTTATAGTCAGGATGAATAAATTGATTTCCATCTTTATATAAATGGGCAATAATCGTCTTTGACGGGAGATCCCACCACTGGACAGTATAGCTGTTTCCAAATACTCTTTGCTTCTCGTGTCTTAAATCTTCTCTGTTAGCCAGCAGTTCCTGAAATGTCCAGTGATTCTTACTCATAGCCACATATCTTGCTATGTCCGTATTGTTATGCTTTCTTGCAACATGATCACGCAGTACCGTATCACTCTCTGCCCTGATTTTTTTTAAAAACTTATTACTTCTGTCAGACTTAAATTCAATTACAGACTGACCTTCACCAGGTTTGATTGCCGGCAATTCTTCAATAGCATCTCTTACTGTTACATACTTTTCCAACCCTTCCCTGTCTTCTTCCGGCATGTCCGGATCATAATGAGTTTTTCTGATTCCACCATACATTTCTTCCGGAGAAATATCAATATCTTTTCTTATACCGATAATGATTACCCTTTTTCGTATTTGGGGAACACCATAATTTGCTGAATTAAGTATATTAAGTGCGGGGTCAAACTTCACATGATAATTTTCACTTAATGCTTTGACAATAGAATCTACTATATGCTTTCCATTAATTCTTGCAGTTAACATACCAGTAACATTCTCAAATACAAAAAATTTAGGCATGTAATGATTTAACACCTTTACATAACTTTCAAACAAATAATTCCTTGGATCATTTTTCATTCCATTGTCATCCTTTGCTCTTCCCAGACTTGAATATGCCTGGCACGGGGGCCCGCCAATAATAACATCAACAGATTGACCATCTACCGCCTCATCAATTCTGTCAATAATATCCTCTCTGGTTATATCCATCTCCAAAACGGAATTCTCCACCTTGTCATATCCATAATATTTCATTCTTGTCCTCAATGTTTCACATGCCGCATGATTTATTTCAACATGGGCCAGCGCATGAAATCCCTGCTTATAAAATCCTTCACTCAGTCCGCCACATCCTGCAAACAAGTCGATAAAATTTATTCTTTCCATTTAAAATATCACCTCAAAAATATGTCATCAAATTATCAGTCCATTCTCATGAACTCTTAAAATATTTACTGCCTCTTATCTGGCTCTTTTTCGATTTCCATAATATCACTTGTATCACACTCTAATGCAGCACATATCCTAACAATTATATCTGTATTAACGTTTTCATTTTTTCCCAACTTGGCCATTGATGCTGAACTAATTCCAGCCATTTCGCAAAGATCCTTTTTCATCAAATCCCTGTCAATTAATAGTTTCCATAATTTTTTATATGAAATATGCATAATTCTCCTCCATTTCTTCTTGTACCAGTATACCTCAGGTATTTTTATCTCTCAAGTAAAATCTTTGCAATTGCAAATTTATATTTTCCCTATAGCTAATTTGATTCTGTTTTTACATATTTTCATCTACTTATAAAAACGAACCTAAAAACCATACCTTTGCAAACAAAAGATTTTTCCGCTTCCCCCCTCCAGGAATCCAATATAGAAAATTTCCTCTCAATATGGTAAAATGACAAAAAACAACTTATTGACATCGCTGAAATATTTTAAGAATAAAACAGCACCTGCCATTTCTAACAGATGCCATTTTCACGCGAAGTTCTATGGATATATTCTATTTTTTGTGTCCCGTTCGCTTTGTTTCTTTGTCTTTTTTACACCTGACGTCCGATTTCAAATCCTTCTGCCACTGCATCGATCGCACGTCTTGCAGTTTTCGCATCGCCGATCACATGGAATGGGATCTGCTTTTTCTCACATGCCTCTGCCAGCAGATGAGAATCATTTGCACGGAAGCCGACTGCAAATACTGCACAGTTACATGGAACTAATGTGCCGTCTTCCAGTACGATCCCCTCTTCTGTAAATTTGCACACTTTACTGTTTGTGAGCATTTTTACATTCAGTTGCTGCATCTTCATCATGACTGCGATTTTTCTGAGACTTCCAAGATCGCTTCCGATGCTGTTTTTCATCTCCAGGATCGTCACTTCGCATCCGGCGCTTGCAAGTGTATCTGCCGTCTCCAGACCAACCAGACCGCCGCCGATCACAGCAACTTTTCCTTCCGGTTTTACTTCTCTTCTCAATACTTCCGGTGCGGATACGTGCGTAAGCTTCTCAGCGCCTTCTAACTGGATCTGGATTGGGGAAGAACCAACTGCAAGGATTACTTCATCCACATCTCCGTTCAGGATCATTTCTGCATCAACCGTCGTATTTTTATGGACAGTCACCATACGTTCTGTCTGAGCGCCCATCTCCAGAGCCGCTTCTTTCATCTCACCTTTTCCCGGCGCCTCTCCTGCAAGGAGAAATTCTCCGCCGAGTGTATCTGCCGCCTCAAACAGCGTCACCTGATGACCTCTTTCGTGGAGGATCTGTGCTGCTTCCATACCAGCTACACCGCCGCCGATCACCCATACCTTCTTCGCATGTTCTGCCGGCTCAAATGTATATTCTGCCTCATGTCCGATCATCGGATTTCTCATGCAGGTAATATGCGGGCGGTTTGCCACGTCACAGAATCCATCATAACATCCCTGATTGCATCCGACACAGTGTACGATATCTTCCACGCGTCCTTCTTTTGCCTTGTTTGCAAAATCCGGATCTGCAAGCTGTGCCCGTCCCATCACTACCAGATCCACCTTGTCATCTGCGATCAGTTCCTCGGCCAGTGCAGCCGTATTGATCCGTCCGACACCGACAGTCAGCATCCCGGTTTCTTTGCGGATCCTTGCTGCATTTTCTACGTTGAATGCATTTGGCACATCGATCGGCGGTACTTCATACATCGATGCGGCAGTAATGATATTTCCTCTGGAGACATCAAGCACATCGACGCCATGTTCTTTTGCAATCTTACAGAAACGGATTACTTCTTCGATACTCATTCCATTTTCAAGAAGATCGTCCTGTGCATCGATACGGATAAATAACGGCATTCCTTCCGGCATTCTCCTTCTGATCTCGTCGATCACTTCCAGTGGGAACCGGCACCGGTTTTCAAAGCTTCCGCCATACTCATCTTCTCTGTGGTTTAATCCCGCACTTAAGAAAGAGTGTGGAAGATAGTTGTGTGCCAGATGGAATTCCAGACAGTCATAGCCTGCCTGAACTGCACGCGCTGCCGCAGCGCCATAGCACTCGATCACTTCCTGGATCTCTTCTTTTGTGATCGCTTTCAACGTATATGGACCAAAGTTCATATCAGAAACTACAAGGATCTTCGCTTTTGGATCCATCGATGCAGCGATCGATCCCTGCCATAACTGGATTCCGGCTTTTCCGCCATTTTCATGGATCGCATCTGTCAGCTTTTTATGTCCTTCGATAAATTTATCCTCACTGATGGACACAAAATGCGCCGGGGCGCTCGGAGTATGTACCGCTGCCACTTCCACGATATTCAGTCCACATCCTCCTTTTGCTCTTGCAGCATGATATGCAACCAGTTTTTCTGTCACAGACCCATCTGCGTCTGCCATTCTTGTTCCCATTGCAGGAAGGATAATTCTATTCTTCAGTTCCATCTCCCGAATTTTGATCGGAGCAAATACATGTTCAAACATTTTCAACACCTCTGTTTTTTTCTTTCATTATAGGGCAGTTGGCGGGAAATAGATATTCATATTTTTAAATATTCTTATCATTTATTTACAAAACGATATTCTGTCCGGTACGCACTCGGCGTCTGATTCATATATTTCTGAAAGCTTCTCTGAAAGCTGGAAATACTGCCAAATCCGACTTCATGGCTGATCTGGGTAACGCTTTTATCTGTCGCCGAAAGGTAGCTGCATGCGATGCGCACACGAACCTCCTCCAGCAATTCCTGCACGGTCCTCTTAAACTGCTCTCGGCTTCGTTTTTCTATCTGGAATGGTTTCATTTTCAACTGCCTGGACATCTCTTCCAGCTGAAACGGTTTCTGAAAATGCAAAAGCAGATACTGCAGGATCTGAAATGCCTCTTCTTCTGTCCGCATCTCTGCACCTGCCCCGATATGCTGTGTCTGATATTCCCGCACACTCATTTTCATATAGCGCTTAAACACCCGGCAGAAATCCTCCAGATTGGTAAATCCAAGATAATCGCTGATATATTGCAGATCCAGATCTGGAAAATGTAACAGCGCACACGCATGAAAGATCTTTCCCAGCTTCTGGAGCTGAAAAAATGTGTATCCGCAGTTTTTCAAAATATGCCGGTTCAATGTCACAGCGGTCATCCCGGCTTCTTTTGCATATGCTTCAAGGGAGAGTGTCTTGCTTGTATCCAGAAGCACCCTCTGGATCACCCTCCAGACCTGGGAAGTATTTCCCGATGACGCCTCCCTTTTTTCCATCGCATACCGGCAATAGAGTGCATGAAGTTCCATCGCCAGATAAATACTGATGTTCTGACTCCCAAATCTCCTCGCCTCCTCTTCCAGAAGCAGTTCCGCAAAGATCCGCTCAATCCGCTCCTGCTCTTCGGCTTTTAAAGAGAGTAATGGTTCTACCCGGTAGATCAGCATTTCATTTTCCCACACTTCTCTTTTTTCAAAACAGAGAAACATAAAAAGTCCGATATGAAAAGAGACTTTCACGCAGTCGAGCGGTTCCTCAATCTCATCGATCCGATAAAACAAATGCATATACAGACAGAAAAAACTTCCTTTTCTGACTTCAAACCGCTCCCCGTTGATCCATATCACAGCCTTCCCGCTCCGGACATAGTAGATTTCTGTCCGCTCATGGAACGTCTGCTCCACCGGATTTGCAATCCAAAGCTCCTGCACCGCGATCTGCCGCTCCCTGAAATTATAATAGTCACTTCCCGTGAACCAGTCTTTCTGATACCACATATCTGCGTTCCTTTCTTTTTCCGATTTTTCCTTGTTTTTTCATTTCCTGCATCTTATTC
>CAUWEA010000111.1:0-7046 GCA_963557735.1 uncultured Faecalimonas sp.
TTCTCATACATTATACACTATTTTTTACGATTTGAGAAATTTCTTATAAAGTAAAGAAAGGCACTGAACCCAGTGCTTTTTATCACATCGGAAAATCCATCATCTGCCTTTCCGATGTGATAAAAAAGGAAGCGGACAGAGCCGCCTCCCTCCTTATCGCTTATCTTATCTGACGCTTATTCTTCAATGTATGCATCCAGAACGAATCCCCACCAGTTGTCATATGCACGTGGAACGAAGTTCTTTAACTTCGGATTGTAGAACCAGTAGTCTGTACCCGTTGACATTACAACACCCGGAAGTTCTTTGTTAATCTCTTTCTGGAAATCAACAAATAGTTTTCTGTATGTTTCTGTGTCACCCGGCTCTACTTTTCTCATTTCCTGCGTAATACCCTTTAATTCCGGATCGCTTACACGGTAGTAGTTCCAAAGTCCCATACGCTCCGGTGCATCATCGAAGAAGTACCACCATGCACTGAGTTCTGGTAATACAACACCAACACTGAATACATGATATGTAGGATCTACACCTTCACGGTTCAGATGATTAATGATCTGAGTGAAATCCATCTTTGTTCCTTTGATCTGCATACCGATCTTCTCTGCTTCCGGTGGAATAACCGTATTGTAGAGGTTGTTCTGCTCACTTTCCTGGTATGCCCATTCGATTACTAACGGCATCAGTTCTCCGTCTACTTCTTTGTAACGAACCTTATCTGTTCCTTCTACGAACTCTCCGCCACTCTCATTTAATGTCCATCCGCCGTCGATCAGTTCTTGTTTTGCTTTGTCGATATCGTATGTATAATGTGTCAGTTCACCTTCCAGCTCGTCCTTTGTTGCCTGATAATCTTCCATCGCCTCTGTTGCAACACAGTCTACCACACTTGCATATCCGCCAGTCAGCTGTTTGTTAATCTCGTCACGGTCAATGATATAGGCAAATGCACGACGTACTTCCGGGAACTGGGATGGTCCGAAGTCACATGCGAAACGGAATTCACTTACAGAGTCCTGAGGTACCACTCCATAGTTTGCTTTGATTGCTCCTTCTTCAACTTTTGTCAGAGTAGAGTCAATCGTCTCGCCTTTGCTTGTTTTGAAGAAGTCAACGGTACCTTTCTCAAATTCATCTCTCCATGTCTCAGTTGCAACTGGTTTTGAAATGATCTTCTCGATATGTGGTGTTGTTCCGTCATATTTTCCAAGATATTCTTTGTTGATTTCTAACTCAACAGTCTCTGTACCGATGTCTACTTTCTTTAACTGGTATGGTCCGCAGACAACCGGTCTCTTATAACGGAAACCTGTCTCTGGATCAAGCAGTGTCTCACGGAGTAAGTCTGTTGTAAATTTATCATTAAAGTAACATCCGTTTCCGTCATCTTTGATCTCTACTCCCGGTGCGATCGCTGCCATCGGAGCTGGTTCAAATCCAATGGAATCAAGGATGTAGTAGTCCGGAAGATTTTCCGCTGCTACTGTAAATGAAAATTCATATTCTCCAAGAAGACGAACACCTGTGAATTCTTTTGTCTTTCCTTCGCGGAATCCATCAAATCCAACTAAAGTGCTTCCCATTGTTGCATCGCCTTCACATTCAGCGAACTGCTTTGAAGAACGGAACAGAATGTGGAACACATAATCTTTTGCTGTGATCTTAGATCCATCATTCCATTTCAGATTATCATTCAATGTAATCGTATAAGTTCTGGAACCATCCTCATTTTCTGTCTCCTCATGAGATTTTACAACAACCGGATCCCAGTCTTTCACACGTTCTCTTGTGATATCTGTAAGTCCATAACCGTTCATCAGTCTGATGAACCCTGTATTGGTAGCGTTTGCTGACCATCCATCCATCATATCTGGTGATAAGGATCCTGGAGCGATCTGTACTACGAACTGACCTCCTACCGGTGCATCTTCCGGTGGCGCCTGCGGCTCCGCTGTCTGTTCTACACCAACTTCCTTATCTGCGGTGCTTGCTTCTTTGCTGTCTCCCTTTCCTGATGATGAATTGCTGCTAACGCCGCCTCCGCCACAAGCGGTAAGAGACATAGCCATTGTTCCTGCAAGCAGACATGCAACTACTTTCTTCTTCATCTTACTTCCTCCTTGTTTTTGGGTTTTGAATAAATCTGTTAAGATATTAACATGTTTATGCATTTTGTGCAATACTTTTTTATTTTCAATCCATATTTTCGCTGTTTTTAGTCATTTTACACAAAAAACAATTCCCGAAATTCCAACCGATTCTTTTTTCTCTTCATCTTTTTCTGACTTTTTTCTGTTTTCTCACTTTAAAGTGAGATAAAAATAACCCAGGTTTCCATTTTCCTTTCCCTTGCAAACATATGTCTTTTTATCAAAGATTTTCAACTATATCCCGTTATCTATTTCTTCTATTTCCTGAGAAAAAAATTGCACAAAAACTATCACTTACTACAAATTCATCTCTTTTCGTTTATCCTTTTGTCTTTTTTCTTTATACAAAAATACGTTCCAGGAAAATATGGAAAATAATCAGTCAATATTTCTTTTGTCAGTTCTTCCCTTGCTCCTTTTCTTCTTCTGACCTTCCCGGGAGCACAATCGTTACTTTGGCTCCTTTCATTTCCGACGAATTTTCTAACAGCAATCTTCCCCCCTGCTGCTCTGAAAACCGCTCTGCGATCGCAAGCCCCATGCCGTAGTGCCCGCGTTTTCCGCGGCTTTTATCTCCTCTGTAAAACTGTTCTGTTCCCCGCACAAGATCTTCTTCTGAAAATCCCTGCCCGTCATCTTCTGTAAGCAATTCAATTGCATCCGGAGTTTTCCGGATGGTGAGAAGGATCGCTCCTCCCTGCCTTCCATATTCCACCGCATTTGCGATCACATTCATCCATGCCCGGTAGAGCAGCGTTTCATCCATTTGGATCACCAGATCCTTCATACAGTTCTGCGGCACTTCTCTCACGTTTACTTCCATCTGCCTTGTCTTTGCCAGCGCCTCTGCCTGCTTTTTTACTTTTGCTGCAAATTTCCCCAGATCGGTACTGCAGGTTCTGACTTCCTTTTCTGTTTCTGCCCGCAGCATTTCCTGAAGAATCTGAAGATACGCCTCAATCTCTTTTGTCTCCTCACAGATCTCTAAAGCATATTCTTTTGCCTCCTCAAGTTCCCCCGATTCCAATGTAAGTTCCGCACTTCCGCGCAGGATCGTCAGCGGTGTCTTAATGTCGTGGGCAAGCGCCGCCACCTGTTCTCTTCTCACCTGCTCCATCTTCCACTGTCTGTCCAGGGAGGCTTTGAGCGCTTCTTTCATCTGGTCCATTGACCGCAGCACTGCATCGATCTCTTTGACCTTCGATGATTCTTTCCCGAAATCCAGCTCCTGCCGGCTGATCTTTTCCGTAATCTTCTCCAGAGCAGAAAGTTCCCGGGAAATTATTGTGCCAAATCTTCTTGCCAGACAGAACATCAAAAGAAACAGAAGCAAAACTGCTGCTCCGATCAGCGTCCAGTCTGCCGACGGAAGATATTTTTGCAGAAACGCATTTGTATATTCAGAGACCATCCGGTATTTTACGATACAGACTTCCCCTGCTCTGGCAAACGCGCGAAAGTAGCTTCCGTCTTTTTCCCGCTCTCCTTTTTCATAAACATTCCATATTTCCTTCCGCTCTTCTTCTTTTAATGTCCCATAAAGATAATTCCCCTCCCGGTCATACACCCCGTACCGGCACGTTTCTGGAATCAGATCTTCTGTCACCTTCTCTGCAGACCGGATCTGCTCTGCGCGCTCTGCAAGCATCCCTTCTGCATAATTTGCCGGAACGATCCAGCCCGCTTGGATCCCCGCCGAAAAAAGAAGCAGAACCGCTGATAAGATTACAACTGCTCCGATCATCACAAAGACTGCATACCGGATAAAAAAGGTATGCAGCCGCATTTTTCTTCTTAATTCCATCGATATCCCATCCCCCATACAGTCTCTATCGGCTCTTTCTGTACTTTCATAAATTTTGCCCGGATATTTTTAATATGCTCTGTGATCGCCGACGCATCACTCTCCCCTTCATATCCAAATACTGCAGTATAAATCTGCTCCCGCGACAATGTCTGCCCGTGATGCAGCGCCAGATATTCACAGATCTGATACTCACTTTTTGTGAGAAGCACTTCCGCTTCCCCTGCCATCACTTTCTTTGCCTGCATATAAAAATGCAGCCCTGACACAGAAAATACCTGCCTTTTCTCCCTCTGCTCCCTGCGCAGGTGCGCCTGCACTCTTGCACGCAGCTCCCCAAGCCCGAATGGCTTGCGTATGTAATCATCTGCGCCGACACCAAGCCCCATCATCAGATCTTCCTCCAGCGTCTTTGCTGTGAGAAAGACGATCGGACAGTCAACAATCTTTCGGATCTCTCTGCATAAAGTAAAACCGTCTATCCCCGGCATCATCACATCCAGCAGGATCAGATCAAACCGTGACAGTTCCATCTGTCCGACTTTCGCCGCATCTTTCACAGTCTGTACGATATGCCCGTCCTTTTCCAGTGCTCTTTGAATAATCTGGAGAATCTTCTCTTCATCATCTACCGCAAGAATCCTTGCCATCTCCTACTCCACTTCCTTTTTCCCTTCATAGCGCGAAAACCAGAGGAAGAATCCTGCCACAAAAAGAACTGTCATAACAGCACTCATCATTACTCCGGTCTTTAAATCTCCCGTCATTCCCGCCATGATTTTTTCTTTATAGTATATCATATATTTCAGAAGCTGCGTCCCCCATGCAAACGGACAATACATCCAGATTCCATCTCCCATCGTTGTGAGAAACAAAGCTCCCAGCATACTCTCCACGATCCCGGCTCCGATTGTGATCCCTTTCTGCCATTTCAGGCTCAGAAAAAGATGGATCACATACGTCGTAAGCTGCGTTCCAAGCAGCACAAAGACACATTTCACCAGAAAAATCATCAAGTCTACACTGAACTTTTCTCCGGTCTCCAGCCAGACTCCTGCGATGTAACAGCCAAGCGCCAGTACCGTTCCCAATCCCGCAAGCAGCAGCAATGCCAGCAGTTTTGCTGCCACCGCACGACAGTTTCCTGACACTCCTCCTAAAAGCACCTGCATATTTCCCGCTTCTGTCTCCATCTCCACTGCAAGGGCACAGACGATCCCGCTCAGTGCCGGGAATACAAGACTTAATATTTCCATAAATTCCCCGATGCTTCTCGCATTCATATGCAGCATCCCAAGTCCTTCATAATACCAGAGTACGATCCCGGCTCCAATGACCGGGACAAACACATGCATCCAGAACAATGCTGTCCGCTTCATCTTCTGAAACTCTGCACGCAGCATCTATTTCATCCCCTTTCTCTCATAAAGTCTGACACAGATCTCCGTAATCAGGATAAAGCAGAATACGGAAATGACCACCCCCGGCAAAATACTGTTCCACGACAACAGTTCCTGTGTAAATGTGATACTTCCCGGTTCTGCCGGGAGACCATTTGGCAAAATTTTTAAGACCGGACACATCAGGCGCGCCGGGATCGCATACGGAATCTGCCACAGAGTTTCCGTTGCAGCATTCGCACTCAGAATCACATTTGCCGCCATATTGATCACGATTGCAGCCGCCATCCCGCATTTTTGTTCCAGTAAAAGGCAAAGCGGGATCTGCCATGCAAACGTCAGAAATAGCAGCACGCCCGCAAACAATGCATGGAAAAGTGTGACCATATCCGCATATTTTGACTGAAAAATCTGACCTGTCGTAAATGTCAGAATACACTGTGTCATGCATGCGAAAAATAACAGCATACTGCAATAGAAAATCTTTACAAGCCGTGCGCTCCTCAGTGACACCGGGAGTGCAAACACCGCTTTTTCTCCAAGTTTCCGGTCTTTTTCCCCACAGCTGCAGGCAACAATGGAAACCATTGCCGGGAGCAGGAACATATACCACCAGTTAAAGCTTGTCATAACTACATAAGCCGGTGACAGTAATACTCCAAGCAGCAGTCCGGCAAGCGGCGCTGCAAGAAATGCCTTCCCTACAAAAGTATGCCGGTACTTCAGCTGTTCTGCACGAAAATAATTCCACATCTCTACCACTCCCTTCTGCCTGCCCCGGCAATCTCCATGAACAGACTCTCCAGCTTTTCTTCCTGCGGCAGTTCCCCCTGATATCCAAGCACCCCGCCGGAAATAATACCGATGTCATCTGCCACCTGCGATACTTCACTCAAAATGTGACTCGACACAATGACGGTGATCCCTTTTTTCGGAAATTCCTGGATCATCCGCCTGAGATCCTGGATTCCGATCGGATCCAGACCATTGGTCGGCTCATCCAGAATCAGAAGTTTCGGATCGTTTAAAAGCGCGATCGCAAGTCCAAGCCTCTGCTTCATCCCCATAGAAAACTTCCCGGCACGCTTCTTCCCGGTCTGTGCCAAACCTACCATCTCCAGCACCTCATCGATCCTTTCCTCCGGAAGACCAAGCATCCAGGTGCGCACTCTCAGATTTTCCCGCGCAGACAAATTCCCATAGATTGCCGGCGATTCGATCAGCGAACCGATGTTATTTAATGCCTTTCTGTTCCACACTTTACCATCTACAAGAATGTTTCCGGACGTCGGCCGGATGATCCCTGCGATCATCTTCAGCAACGTCGATTTTCCTGCTCCATTTGCTCCGAGAAGTCCGTAAACCGTATTTTCCCGCACCTGAATCGAAACCGCGTTGACCGCTTTCTGCTCTCTGTAAACTTTCGTAAGTTCCCTTGTCTCCAATATATTTTTCTGCATTTTTTTACCTCCTGCAACGAATTTATCTTCATTGTAGGAGGCAAATATAAGGAAATGATAAGGATTTTCTATTTTTCATCACAAAAGAAATTTGTAATAGCTGTTTCTATCATTGTATTCTATAATGAAATCTGATTTCTTCTCTTTCCTTACTGTAAACTGCTTAAATTCTTAAATTTCTGCTTGGCAAAGATTATTTGCGCTGCTTTTTCAAAGTATGCAAAAGCAAATT
>CAUWEA010000112.1:0-7045 GCA_963557735.1 uncultured Faecalimonas sp.
CTGTTCTCTTCTTTCAGATCTTCCATCACTTTCTGCAGATTCTCAAGCTTGATCTGCTCTGTAATCAGCTCATGCTTCAGATCGTACATCTCTTTGTTCTTCTTCTCAATGTCTTCTTCAAATGTATTGCCAAGCTGCTTTGCCTTAAAGTAATCATCCGCAATATTCAAAGACAGCAGGATGCTTCTCAGCTCTGCGCTCTGTCTGCGGTAATTCTCACTGCTTGTACATTCTGCGATTTTATGATTTAAATAAGTGGATACTTTCTGAAGATACTCTTCACTCTCGAATCCGCCGAGCGTGAATACTTTTCCGCCTATCAAAACTTCTGTATAATTCTTTCCCGAAGCCATGGAAAACCTCCTTACGCTTTACAATCTTCTTCTCCATTATAAACCATATTTCCAGAAAAACAACCATTTTTACTGATTTTTATAGGAAATTCCCAAATGCCCGTAGGCCTTTTCTGTGACGACTCTCCCCCGCGGTGTCCGCTGGATAAATCCATTTTTCAAGAGGTAAGGCTCACAGACATCCTCAATCGTGCCGGAATCTTCCCCGATCGATGCCGCCAGTGTTTCCAGTCCGACCGGGCCTCCCTGAAACTTCTCGATCATCGCCAGAAGGAGATTCCGGTCCACATGGTCAAGCCCATATCGATCCACATCCAGAAGATCCAGCGCATAATTTGCCACTTCCTCGGTAATGCGCCCGTCATATTTGACCTGTGCAAAATCTCTGACTCTCTTCAGCAGACGGTTTGCAAGGCGCGGTGTCCCCCGTGAGCGCTTTGCAAGCTCGAGTGCACCTCTTGTGTCAATCTCCACCCCGAGTACAGCCGCAGACCGCATGATGATTGTCCGCAGTTCTTCCTCCGTATAAAATTCCAGACGCTGCACGACGCCAAACCGGTCTCTGAGCGGAGCCGTCAGCATCCCTGCCCGGGTTGTCGCGCCAACCAGTGTAAAGTGTGGAAGATCCAGACGGATGGATCGTGCCCCGGCTCCTTTTCCGATCATGATATCGATCACATAATCTTCCATCGCCGGATAGAGCACTTCCTCCACCTGCCTGTTCAAACGATGGATCTCATCGACAAACAGTACGTCTCCCTCCTGAAGATTATTTAAGATCGCCGCCATTTCTCCCGGCTTTTCAATTGCCGGTCCCGAGGTGATCTTTACATTGACTTCCATCTCATTTGCGATGATCCCTGCAAGCGTCGTCTTTCCAAGTCCCGGAGGTCCGTAAAACAATACATGATCCAAAGACTCGCCTCTCGCCTTTGCAGCCTCGATATAAATCTTCAGCGTCTCCTTCGCCTTCTCCTGCCCGATATAGTCCTTGAGCAATGTCGGCCTTAAATGACTCTCAATCTTTACATCTTCTTCCAGATTCTCCGTTGTGATAATTCTCTTTGCCATCTCTGTCCCTGCCCTTTATTAAAATAACATAAATTTTAATGACTGTTTCAGAAGTTCCTCCACTGTCATAGAGGCTGTCACAGTCACTTTCTTGACCGCCTTTAAGCTCTCTGCACTTCCATATCCAAGCGCCACAAGCGCCTGCACCGCTTCTGACTGGATATCGGATCCTCCCTGAGGAACAGACACTTCCTCGTCTTCTTTCGTGAGCACATCATCGATGCTCAGCTTATCTTTCAATTCTATGATCAGCTTCTCCGCCGTCTTCTTTCCGATCCCCGGCGCAGCAGAGATTGCCTTGACATCTCCTGCAAGTACTGCGAATCTGAGATCATCGGGCGTCATCTTTGACAAAATATTCAGACCTCCTTTTGGTCCGATCCCATTGACCCCGATCAGAAGACGGAACACTTTCAGATCGTCCTTGGTCAAAAATCCGAACAGCTGCATCGCATCTTCCCGCACATTCAGATAAGTATGGATCTTTACTTCATTTCCAACCGGAGGAAGCATCGTCATCGCCTGCCCCGGCATAAAAATCCCATATCCGATCCCGTGCACTTCCACAATGATCTGATCCTCTCCAACTGATGCCAGTTCTCCTTTGATATATGAAATCATCTTATCCGTCCTTTCTTTAAATATCTCTGTAAATTCTGTGTGATCACTCCGATGAGCGCCCCGGTAAGCACTCCTGCGATCAGCAGCACCGGAACATAGTAAGAAATACTAAAACTTTCTACCACAAGCATCGCCACGATCAGCTGACCGATGTTATGGAAGACTCCGCCTGCAATACTTACCCCCGTCACACTGAAGTTTTTTCTCTTTTTTAAAAGATTCATGACAAAAACACTCGCAAGACTTCCCGCAATGCTATAAAAAATAGCAAACAGATTTCCAAACAGAAATCCCGACAAGAGATTTCGGAGAACCGCAAGCACCAACGCCTCCCGGACACCCCAGTAATAAAGAACGATCACTGTCACCACATTTGCCAGACCAAGTTTGATTCCGGGAATCCCAAAAGAAATCGGGATCAGTGTCTCCAGATAACTGAAAATCAGAGACAGTGCAAGAAGCATCCCGAAATATGCAGAACTTCTTCCCCGGTCCTTCTTTTCCCTTTTATCCTGCAACTGCATCATTTTCTTTACTTCCTTTATCTGATTTATCTACAATCTCCAAAATCACTTTATTCGGGAGACAGATAATACTCTCACGGTTTTTTGAAATCTTCGGATGACCGGTACAGATCTGATCCGGACAGTCTGCCCATACCATCCTGACTTCTCCATCCTCGATTCTGACGCGATTGTGTTCTCCGACAGAAATCTCCCCGTCTTCCTTCAGACTGATCTCCCGGAAAACTTCCCCATCTATCTTTATCCTTAAATAGGATTCTGCCTCCTTATTCTTTCCTGCCAGAAAAAAATTCCCTGCCAAAAAGAAAAATGCAGCGACCAGAATAGTCCCCGCCAAAATCCAGTCATTCTTTTTCATTCCATCACGATCCTTTTCCGAATTTTTCTGTAGGTTCATTTCAGTACTATTTATTCTAACACAATCAAAACGTGTATGCAACCACATGTTCGATTTCATATCTGTGGCTAATATCTGTACTTTCGCAGAACCGGGGCAGCTTCATTTTTCACAAACAACAAAAAAATCTCCCAGACACTGTTTCCCGAAGAAATCTTATGTGTCTGAGAGACTCTTTTTATCTGACCTGATTCTGCCGTGCACATCTGTGCAACTGTATCAGGACATTTAAATATGCCCTGCACCGCAGGCAGCTTTTTAATAATAAAGTGCATTTGACATTGCGATTCCAAATACAACAAAGAATAATGTGTAAAGTACGATCACAACTGCCATCACGATCAGCATCGCACGGCTATAATTTTTACGGTTGATATTCGTGTTGGCGCTAAATGCCCAGATGCAATATAATACCATTCCGACACACGGGATCAGACCTGCCAGGATCATAAGCAGCCATTCCCCCATCGACAGAGGCGCATCCAGCGGCTTCTTTCCCTGATTCATATTGTAATTCTGGTTATAATTCTGCTGATATCCCTGATTGTAATTCATATTATAATTCTGGTTAAAGTTCTGCTGGAAGGTTCCGTTATTCTCACCGAAATTCCCCTGCTCTCCTTCCCCGCCATAATATCCATAATTTGTCGTCTGCTGATAAGAACTGCCTGCGGATGTATCTGAATTCTGGTCCTGCTCCGGCATGTTGCTTAATTTTTCATCCATGTTAAAATCCTCCTCGCGTCTCTACTGTCAGATTCCAGACTCACTCTCGTACAGCCTCGTGATCTGATGTTTCAAGAACAGTTTCTATTTTTTGATTCTAACATACTTTTACGTTCTGCACAATTATTTTTTCATCTTTTTCTATCTTCTGTGTATTTTATCCAATATCGTACACATGACATTCCCACGATAATATCCCATCGGAACATCCCCCGGAAATTGTGTTACCATCCGGTAAACATACAGTCCGATGCAGCCGGCAAAGATCAAAACTGCCCACCACACCGCATATGGCAGCTCCTTCCCGAGAATATAACGGTAAAAAAAGAAAAGAAATAAAAACAGCAGGATCGGATAGATCATCGGATGCATCTGATACGCATCAGTAAACCGGGCGCAGAACACCAGCTTTGCAGCCCGCGTCAGCCCACATGCAGGACATGGAAAACCCGTAAGCCACACAAGCGGACAGCCTGCCCCGCAGACAAACCGCATAAAGAGCAGATACACGGCCACGGCAGCAAGCGCCACACGGTAATGAAGCAGATCTTTTTGGATCCGCAGAATCACCCTGCGCACAGCTTTCTTTAAAGAATGATCTTTTTCGGACATTTTTCCGCGCACGCTCCACAGTTTGTACATTTCTCCGGATCGATCCATGCAAGATTATTTTCCACAACGATCGCATCTGCCGGACAGACTTTCTGACACATCCTGCATCCGATACAGCCGGTGCTGCACACTGCCATCACATCTTTTCCTTTTTCTCTGGAGCTGCACCGCACAAGATGTTTTGCCTCGTACGGCACAAGCTCGATCAGATTCTTCGGACATGCTTTGATACATTTTCCACATGCCTTGCATGCTTCCTGATCCACAACAGCAACTCCGTCAACAATATGGATCGCATCAAACGGGCATGCCTTTACACACGTTCCAAATCCACAGCATCCATAGTTGCAGGCTTTTGGTCCGCCATTCTGCATCTGTGCCATCATCACGCAATCCTCGATTCCGGTGTAGTCGTAATCTTGTTTTGCCTTGTCACAAGTCCCGGCGCACTTCACAAAAGCAGTCATCCGCTTCTGTTCGCCCGCTGCTACTCCCATGATCTCGCCGATCTTCTCTGCCACCGGAGCGCCTCCGACTGGACAGGCAGAAATCTCCGCCTCACCCTTTACGATCGCGGCCGCAAGACCGGAACAGCCCGCATAACCACAGCCCCCGCAGTTGTTTCCCGGAAGCGCGTCACATACTTTTGTTTCTCTTTCATCGACTTCCACCGCAAATTTCTGCCCCGCAATTCCGAGGAATACACCGATGAACAGACCGACTCCTCCCACGACAAGAGCAGCAAATAGAATTCCCGTAATACTCATCGTTCTTCCTCCCGTCTATAAATTCAGTCCGGAAAATCCGAAAAATGCGATCGCCATCAGACCTGCCGTCACAAGCACGATCGGCATCCCTTTAAAAGATTCCGGCACATCATTGTGTTCTGTTTTCTCACGGATCCCTGCCATGATCACAATCGCGATCGTAAAGCCGGCTGCTGTCGCAAATCCATTGACAACACTTGCCAGGATCCCATAATCTTTCTGCACATTTTTCAATGCGACTCCAAGCACCGCGCAGTTTGTCGTAATCAGCGGAAGATACACACCGAGCGCATTGTAAAGCGGCGGCATCATTTTCTTTAACAGCATCTCAACAAACTGTACAAGCGCGGCGATCACAAGGATAAAGACGATCGTCTGAAGATAAACAAGTCTTCCGTCTAAAATCGCCTTGTTTGCAAGAATGAACTTATAGATCAGACTTGTGATAAAGGAGGAGATCGTCAATACAAATATGACCGCCCCTCCCATACCGGCTGCTGTTTCTACCTTTTTGGAAACACCAAGGAACGGGCAGAGACCTAAAAACTGGCTGAGAACTACATTGTTGACAAGCGCAGCTCCTACTGCGATCAATAATAACTCTTTCATTTATTTACCCTCCTGCTTCTCTACCGGAAAAACTGCCTTGCCGCAGCTTCCACTGCCGCAGGCTGCACAGCTTCCGTCACAGCCGCTCTGCACCTGCTTCTGTGCTCCTTTTGCCTTTGCCGCCTTAACTTTATTCTGTATTGCCACGAGGCAGGCAAGTACAAAAAACGCTCCTGGGGCAAGCACAAAGATCGTTACCGGCTCATAAGCTTCCGGCATAATCTTCCATCCAAAAATCTTTCCGCTTCCGATCACTTCCCGGACAATTCCGATCGCCGTAAGTCCCACGGTAAATCCAAGTCCCATTCCCAGTCCGTCAAATATGGATGGAAGCACCGGATTTTTGGAAGCATAACTTTCCGCACGTCCGAGGATGATACAGTTTACAACGATCAGCGGAATATAAAGCCCGAGCGAATCATACAGACTCGGAATAAATCCTTCCAGCAAAAACTGCACCATCGTCACAAACGATGCGACGATCACGATAAATGACGGCACACGCGCGCTGTCCGGAATGATCTTCCGCAGCATGGAGATCAGCATATTCGACATGACAAGGACAACTGTCGTTGTCAGTCCCATCCCCAGTCCGTTTACAGCAGAAGTTGTCACCGCAAGCGTCGGACACATTCCAAGCATCAGGACAAAAGTAGGATTTTCTTTGACAAGCCCGTTAAAAAGCCGTTCCGTACACTTATTCATTGACATTTCCTCCTTCCATCGCTCCATGATAATAAGAGACAGCCGCATTGACTGCATTTGTCACTGCATCTGTCGTGATCGTCGCACCGCTCAGCGCATCGATCTTTCCATCTTTTCCTCCGTCTCCTTTGACAACTTCAAAGCGGTCTGTGTTGACATCCTGGAACTGTTCTTTAAATTCCGGCTCCTGCGCGTTCATTCCAAGCCCGGCCGTCTCACTGATCGACAATAATTCAATCCCAGTGACCGTTCCATCTGCCGTGATCCCCACAGCAACTTTGATCTCTCCGCCATACCCTTCTTTGGATGTGGCAGTCACAACACTTCCGATCACGTTTTGTCCCCCGTCAAGGGCGATCGCAGCCTCATTTACATAACAGCCGCTGATACCTGCATTTTTCAGTATTTCCTCAGCTTCCTTTTCTTCAAATGCTTCAAACGCTTCAAAACTGTCCGCTTCTTCCAGCACCGTCTGGTACGCCTCCTGCTTGCGTTTTTCCCTGCTGGCTGCGATCGGATCTTTTGTGATCTCATAGACGAACCCGAGCAGCAGACCGGAAAGCAATGTGATCGCAGTCAGGATCAATGTATTCTTTAAGATTTTCTGATTCATTATCTCTCTCCTCCCTTCCCAAACGGACGCGGGCGGGTTACTTTCTC
>CAUWEA010000113.1:0-7041 GCA_963557735.1 uncultured Faecalimonas sp.
GACTGTATGTGATTTTGAAGGTATATGAAAAAGAGAAGAGATAGAGAGAAGATATTTGCAGGAGCAGATGTCTTTTTTTGTGTGTAAGAAAAGAAGCAGCAAAGAGAGGATGGTGCATTGACAGCACTTCCCCAACCCGATATCATGGAAGATATGAATGAGAATGATCTAATGATCTCGGAGAGAACGGGAGGATACCCATGCTGACAAAAAGACAACATATGATTATGACTATTATGCATAATCAAAAGGAATGGATCGTAGGAAAAGACCTTGCAAAACTTTTAAATGTATCGGATCGGACAATCCGCAATGATATTGCTGCCATCAATGAATTTTATGCAGAGACGATGATCGAATCCAATATCCGGAAGGGATACCGGATCCAGCAAGAAAAAGGAAAAAGATGTACGGAAGAGACAAAAAAGGAAATTCCGGAGACCGGTGAGGAGCGGAGATGGCTGATACTGAAAAGACTGGCGGAACAAAATCAGGTAAATTTATATCAGTTGGCAGAGCAGATGTGTATTTCAGAGTTTTCTCTGGAAAATGATATCAATAAGATCCGAAAATTGCTGGAGAACTATCGCGGATTAAAGATCATCCGTCAAAGCAATATGCTGCAGCTTTCCGGAGAGGAACGGGAGAAGAGACGCTTATATGAAGAGTTGATCTCTTTCCGGATGAGTGGAAATCTGTGGAATCTGAATCAGGTTGCGGAAAATTTTATGAAATTTGATCTGCTGAAAGTGAAAGAACTTCTAAAAGATATTTTCAGAGAATTTTCTTATCAGATGAATGAGATGCGGATTCCGTCTTTATTGATCCACATAGGAGTGATTTTGGAAAGAAACCGTACCTGTCACTTTCTAACAGACGGGGAGTGCCTGAAGGAAGAAAGTGGAACAGAAGTGTATGAGATTTCCAGATGTTTTTTTGAAAAAATCAGCGACAAATTATTATTTGAAATCCGGGAGTCGGAAATCTGTGATTTTGCAGTTTATTTGAAGCACGAGAAAAGAAAAGGATACTGTGAAGAAGAGCAGCTGCAGGGACTGGCTGCAGATCTGGTACAGCATATTATTGTTGAGATCCGGGAACATTTTGATATCGATTTCAGCGAGGACCGGGAATTTCGGCTTGGGTTGGAAGTGCATACAGTTTCTTTGTTAAAAAGGCACTATGCGCATGTTGAGATTGACAATGCATGTCTGGAAGAAGTGAAGAGAAAATACCCTTTGATCTTTGAGATGGGGGTCTGGGTCTGCAAGATCATGGAAGAACATCTGCACATTATTATCAGTGAAAATGAAATCTCTTTTATTGCGCTTCATATCGGTTCTGCATATGAAAGAGCAAATTTAAGACGGAAATACAGATGTCTGTTGATATGCCCGCACAATCAGATGGTAAAGGATCTGTGCATACAGAAAATTGTAAACCGCTTTCAGGATCGGATGGAGCTTGTGGAGTGCATAAGTTATTTTGAAGAATCACTGGTAAGAGAGAAAGCTCCGGATCTGATACTGACGACCCAGCCAGTGGCACATACGCTGGATATTGAGACGACGGAAGTCTCCATGTTTTTTGCTTATAAGGATGAAGCGGCTGTTTTTCAGTCACTGAACAGACTAGATCAGATCCGCTATCGCAATAATTTCCAGTTTTTTATTTTAAATTTGATCCGGGAAGAGTTTTTTACGGTAAATATGACGGAGGACCAGCCGGAAAAGATCATTGCGGATATGTGCGACCGACTGTATGTCAGGGGATATGTAAAAGAAGGATTTAAGCAGGGAGTGCTGAAGCGGGAAAGTCTTTCTCCGACATCCTTTTTCCACGGATTTGCGATTCCTCATAATATGTCGAATCAGGCAACGATCCATTCAGCAATCAGCACTGCTATCCTGAAGCATCCAGTCAAATGGGGAAACTATGAGGTGCGATTTGTTCTGTTGCTGGCGATCACAGAAGAAAATCGGAATTTTTTAAAGATTTTCTTTGACTGGCTGGACGATATCGTCTCCAATCCTGAAAAATTCGCGAGACTTCTGGAAGTGCAGGATTATCAGAGTTTTGTAAATACACTTTTATAAGAGAAACTGTCAGTTTGGGAGAGCAGACAGGATTTCCTAATACTAGGAAGAAAGATTGGGAAAAAATAAAAAAATCTGCGCTATACTTTAAGTAAAGACGAGGAGGTGCAAAAGATGGAAGAACTTGAGCTGGTTTGTTTTCAGATCATTTCTTTTGCGGGAGAAGCGAGAAGTGCTTACATGGGAGCGATCCAAACAGCAAAAAAGGGAGATTATGAAGCGGCAGAGAAGATGATCAAAGAGGGAAGCGATGCATTTTTGCAGGCGCACAAGGTACATGCGGATCTGATCCATAAGGAAGCCGCCGGAGAGATGGAGCAGACACCGAACTTACTGTTGATCCATGCGGAGGATCAGCTGATGGCAGCGGAGACATGTAAGATTCTGGCAGTGGAACTGATGGATGCTTACAGACGGATTTCCATTTTAGAAGCAAAAGAAGCATAAAAGAGAGGAAAAGAATATGAAAAAAGTGTATTTATTTTGTAGTGCAGGAATGTCAACAAGTATGTTAGCCGCAAAGATGCAGGAAGTTGCCAATTCCCATCAGTTAGATATGGAAGTTGCGGCATTTCCTCATGAGCAGATCGGAGAAATCATCGCGGCAAAACACCCGGACTGTATTTTGCTCGGACCACAGGTGAAATATCTGTACGATCAGACCGTGAAAGAATATGGAAACGCAGGAATTCCGATCGCAGTCATTGATTCCGGAGATTATGGAATGATGAATGGTGAGAAAGTATTGAAATCTGCGATAAAAATGATGAGAGCTGCTGGGAAATAAGAGAGTAAACAGAGAGGAAAAGGATACATACTTATGAAGAAATTCACGGAGTTTTTGGAAAAATATTTATCTCCGCTGGGGGCGAAACTGGGCAATCAAAGACATTTGCAGGCATTGTCAAATGGTATGATGATGACGCTGCCTTTGCTTGTAATCGGATCTATTTTTATGATTTTAAATAATCCGCCGATTAATCTCGAGACGGTGGATATGAATACGACGAATATTTTTATTCAGTTTTTGATCAAGTGGAAAGAATGGGCGGTAGCAAACAGCGACTGGATCCTTGCACCGTACAACATGACGTTTGGAATGCTGGGACTGATGACTGCATTTTCTGTTGCATACTGTCTGGCAAAAAGCTATAAGATGAATGCGGCAGTGAATGGAATTATGTCGATGTCAATCTTTTTACTTGTATGTTCCAAAGTAGTTCAGGTTCCGGTAGGCGAAGATGCAACGATCTCAGCGATCACATCTCAGTATCTGACAAGTGATGGTCTGTTTATCGCGCTGGTATTGAGTTTTGTATGTGTGGAAATCAACCGGATGGTGGATAAGCTCGGGATCAAAGTAAAATTCCCGGCTTCTGTGCCAAGCATGGTTGCCACATTTGTAAATTCATTACTTCCGCTGTTCGTAAATATTGTGATCGTATATGGCGTGAACCTGCTTCTGATCTCCTGCATCGGGAAATCTATTCCGGAGGCAATCATGGGTCTGCTCACACCTGCGATCGATGTCGGAAATAATATCTGGGTCTATGCCGGAATCATCATGTTTTCTAATATATTATGGTTTTTTGGAATCAACGGAACATCGGTTGTATTCTCAATCGTATTTATGATCGGACTTGCCGGAACCGGGGCAAATGCTTCTCTTGTGGCAGAGGGACTTGCACCGACCAATCCGATGAACCTGCAGCTATTCCGTTATGCAATGCTTGGAGGTGCGGGTGGAACGCTCGGACTGATCCTGCTGATGTGGAAATCAAAATCTGCGAAGTTAAAATCACTTGCACGTATCTCGATCGTGCCGGGTATCTGTTCCATCAATGAGCCGATCACATTCGGAGTTCCGATGACCTATAATCCGGTTCTTGCGATTCCATACATTTTGACACCTTCTATCTGCGTTGTGCTCGGATATTATGCGCAGGTGCTGGGGCTGATCACACCGGGATATGTTGCAGATCCTTCCTTTATTCCATTTTTCATACAAGGATGGATGTCCGGAATGGATTTTAGAAATGTAATCTTTATGTTCTTATGTATTGCATTAAGCGTAGTGACTTATTACCCATTCTTTAAAGTATATGAAAAACAGGCAGTAGAAAAAGAATTAAAAGAAGCTGAAGAGGAGGATGATTTCGAATGGTAAAAAAGACAATGTATGATCCGTGGCAGTCGATCACAACACGCAATGGTTATTGTTGTGATGAAGTGATTTCTGCACTGCAGAAAAGTATCCGGCGGGCAAACGAAGAAGATGCATGTAAATTTGCATATGAGTTGTATATAACATCACCGGAACTGGAAGAGAAAATGTGGAGACGTCTTCTTACGATTTCCGTAGAAGATATTGGGATGGGAAATCCGATGGCGGCCGTTGTCGTGAACAGCCTGTTCCAGATGAGAAAAGAATTTGACTATGCAGACGGAGACCGCCCGATCTACTTTATCCATGCGATCCGTTATCTTGTGCAGTCACAGAAGGACAGATCCAGCGATTTACTGAAGAACATCTGCATCAAGGGATTTGCGATGGGAGAGCTTCCGGAGATCCCGGATGTGGCTCTGGATAAACATACGCGCCGCGGTCAGGAGATGGGCAGAGATTCTTTCCACTTCCTGCATGAGGCAAGCAAAGTTATCCCGCAGGCAGAAATTGACAATGATTATAAAGAACGGTATGAAGAAATGCTGAAACGCTATGATCCGGAGAACGTATCACCGACAACATTTAAATTCAACGGATGGCAGTTTTAGGAAGACCAGGCGATCACAGCTGAACATCGCAATGCAAAATCCAGATGGTCACAGCTGAGCGTCACAATATGAAATTTCATAGTGTTTTGGAAGAAGGGAAAAAGAGGCGGATGCTGATTTTTCCCTTCTTTTTAAACGAAAACTCTTGCAGAACGGATTTTTCCGGAATATTCCTGCGGGAGATTTTTACTTTACAAATACTGGATTTTCAAAATGTCTTGTGATAAAATTTCCCATAATAAACTACAAAAGAGGGGGAGAAGAATCATGAATTTAAAAAAGCTATTAGGAAGGCATAAAAAGAAGACCGCGATCTTGATCCTGCTGATCATACTGGCAGCAGGCGCAGATATTTATGCTGGATATACGCTGGCGTGGTACTATGACATTGTGACGGCTTCCAACATCAGGACAGCGATTGAATTTTCCGTGTATATGATCCTGGTCAGAGTCTTTTCGGTGATCATGGCATATTTTGCAGACCGGTATAAGGCGGGTGTGAGGGAATGTTTCAACAATGAAATTAAGAGAAATCTTATCAGCTCTCTGGCACACATGGAATATCAGAAGTATGAGGAGAAGGAGCCGGGGGAATATGCCTCCTGGATGACCAATGATATTCACCAGATCGAAGAGAAGTGTTTTACATCGTTTTTTACGATCTGTGAGGCAGTCAGCACTGTGATTTTCAGTATTGTGGCTCTGCTATACATGCATCCGCTGATCTTGGCGGCGAGTATTGCAAGCACAGTGATCTTGTATTTTGTTCCGAAATTTTTTGAGAAAAGCATTACGGAGAGTATGCTCAATATTTCGGAAATTAACGGGAAATTTTCCCAGAAGATCCATGATACACTGGCAGGATTTCAGGTGTTTGTCTCTGCGCACCGGAGAGAACAGTTTGTTCAGTTAAATGACCGCACATCGGTGGAACTGGAGCAGGAGAAGAAAACGCTTCTCAGACGTTCGGCAAAGATGGAAATGTACAGTGTTGCAATCTTCCGGATTTTGGAGGGAGCAACCTGCTGCCTGACAGCGGTGCTGGCATTTTTAGGATCCGTCAGTGTGGGAGCAGTCTTTTCTGTCGCAAATATCAGCAATCGGTTCCTCAACGGAGTCAACAATATTTTTTCAAATTCTGTGGTCATGAAGAGTGGCGATAAGATTTTTGAGAAATTTCCTGGGGAACCGGAAGATGATGGACGAAAAGAATGTCCGGCAATCACTGACAGTATTGACGTGAAAAATTTACGGATCGCTTACGGTGACCATGTGATCCTGGAAGATCAGAATTATCATTTTGAAGTTGGTAAAAAATATGCGCTGATCGGGGAGAGCGGTGTCGGGAAGTCTTCTCTGATCAAGGCAATGATCGGACTGAATGACCATTACACCGGAGAAATCTGTTTTGACGGAGTGAATAAGGAAATATATAACCGCGATTCTGTATTCAGACAGATTGCGTATATCAGTCAGGACGTACATATTTTTAATGATACGATCCGCTTTAATCTTACACTCGGAAGCGAGGAATATACAGAAGCAGAATTGCATCAAGTGATGGAAACTGTGAATCTGACAGAATTTCTCGATGACAAAGGCGGTCTGGATGCGATGCTTGGAGACAATGGAAAAAATATTTCCGGAGGGCAGAAGCAGAGACTTTCGATCGCCCGGGCGCTGCTCCAGAAGAAAACAATCTTTATTGTAGATGAAGGAACTTCAGCTTTGGATGGGAAGAATGTAGAGATCATAGAAGACGTGCTGCTGAAAACAAAAGGCTATACGACTATTCTGATTACGCACAATATGCGTGAGAAGGCAAGAAGCTATTACGATCAGATTATTCAGTTGAAGCGGCGATAGAAAAATAATAGTGGAACAGAGTAGCAGAAAATTAGGGGGAAAAAAGGAATAAGATCATGCAGGAGCAATCGTTTGACAGATTCTATGAGAAATACCTGGGAATCGGCAGTGGTATAGCGCAGAAGGAAATCATTTTTTGTGAGAGTAGATATAGAGAACTTCCAATCAATAAAAGATATTATTATGAGACAATTGCAACAATTTATCAAGGACAGAAAATAATTTCCACTACAGCAGATAGACTTGTTTTAACAGAGCAATTTTCAATAGAATCAGAGGAATATTTTAAGATGCTGGAGGGAAA
>CAUWEA010000114.1:0-6533 GCA_963557735.1 uncultured Faecalimonas sp.
AATGGAATAAGATGAGACATTATGGAGTTAGGGGCATGGTATGTAAAAAAGAAATATAAAATATAAAGAAAGGGAAAAAATGATCATAACAGCAATATGGTATTATATTTTGGATGTAGTTCTCTGTGTGGCAACTTTTTCTGTTGTGCGGAAATTATACAGAAAACAACCTCTCATCAACTGGGAGAAAACATTAAGGACAATTACGTCAAAGAAAATCAGAAAAGGCATTGAGAGGGGATACCTTGTTTTGCTGATTTTCTTTTTCCTGCTTTGTGTAGGTGAAATCGTAATTCCGTCTATAAAGGATTTGCCACTGGTAGTGAGTGGAAAATATCTGGAAGATAAAGGTACGATTTTCAAAGTTACAAAGGACACAATATACATAAAAGGGAATGAGAGGAAGGAAATTGTGATCGGAGATAGAAGTACAAGAGGTTTTCAAGAAGGAGATGTTGTTCTTGTACATTATTATCCGAACATGGAACGTGGATTTGTATATCAGATAGAGGAATGTGAGTAGATTTTTGCTAGAGTATTGTCAAGGAGAAAAACGACGATGACACTAAGAAAATTAAATATAACATGGATGAAAGAGATAATGGAGTTCGATCAGCTTTGTTTTCCGACAGATTTTTGGGAAGAGGGAGACTGGCGCAAGCTATTAGAAGACGGACGGGCAAAGGTGAAGTGAAATATTTTTGCGGAGAAACAAGAGTATCTAATAAGGCGATGCAAAAAGTTTTTCACAATTGTGGTTATGAACTGGATAGGATTGAGAAGGGATATTATACTCATCCGGGGGAAAATGCCTATAAGTATATTTTGCGATTATAAAGAAAACGTGATAAAAATTAATTTGTGAATTTCTCAGAGGAAAAGCTGAGGAATGATACCTCAGCCTGAATGGATTTAATGTAAAATTTTCCTCATAATAATGCTTAGCTTCTGCGCGGCAATCGCCGACAGTACGCACAGCACAAAATCTCCTGCTACCGTCAGAAGAAAGCAGTTGATCAGAACAATTTTCCACGATACGGCGATGTGTGCGATGTAGTTGCTGACAAAGTAGAAATAGAGGTTTCCGGATAAGTACATCACGAAGAGCCCTGCCATGGAGATGAAAAAGTAAGTGCGGAAGCGCTTCGGGGCAAACCGGTCGGTAAGCATTCCGACGATACCTGCGGCAAAGAGAAATCCGAGCAAAAAGCCAAAGGTTGGCTTTAGCAGGTAGGATGGCCCGCCTCCGGATGCGAAGACCGGAACGCCGCAGAGGCCGATCATCAGATAGATGCCGACACTTAAGCGTCCGAGTGTTCCGCCTAGCAGAAATCCTGCCAGCAGTGCTAAGAAGAACTGCAGGGTGAAATGAATCGGAACTGGTTCTACGGGAATATTGATCTGAATAAATGCGCCGATCGCGGTCAGCGCAGTAAAAAGTGCGCATAGAGTAAGGTCTTGTACTTTCCAGGTTGTCTTTTTCATTGCTTGTCCTTTCTTGGTGTGAAATCAATTAGCATTTCTTTCGGTCTTTATCATAACAGTTTCAGAAATCTGTGGCAACAGTTATTTTGGATACAGACTGAGATCGGCAGTTGACAAATGTCGGATTTGATGATATTTTAGAAACAATTTTCCAATTTAGACTGGGAAAAGACAAGAGGAAACAGGAGAGTAACATTTATGGAAAAATTGAACATGAAGCAAATGCTGTCATTGACGCTGACTTTGTTTGCTGTTTTTTTCGGAGCAGGCAATATGATCTTCCCTCCGGCGATGGGGCAGCTTGCAGGAGAAAATTATCTGGAGGCGCTTGCCGGATTTATCCTGACCGATGCAGGGATTGCTCTGCTTGGGATCATTGCAGTGGTTCTGGTCGGAAATAAAATCACAGATCTGGGAAATTTGGTCGGAAGAAGATTTTCCCTCTGTCTGTCCGTGACGGTATATCTGCTGATCGGTCCGCTGTTTGCGCTTCCGAGAACTGGAAGCGTATCCTATGAGCTGGCAGTTCGCCCGTATATTCCGCAGGAATATGTATGGCTGGTATCCTTGCTTGTGACGGCGGTATTTTTTTCTCTGACATATTACTTCAGCGGAAATCCGAAGAAGATCGTTGACATCATAGGACAGTATATGACACCGATTCTGATCGTCAGTATTACAGTGCTGTATTTTGTCTGTCTGTTCGCAGATAAATCAGGACATGTGATCCAGTATGGAGCTGTGCAGGCATCGGGAGAATATAAGGAGATCGCATTTTTTCAGGGGATGATAGAAGGTTATAATGCACTGGATGGTCCGGCAGGCCCGGTATTTGCGATTATCATGATCAATGCAGTGTCAGGTTTTGGTGTGAAAAAGCGGAAAAACGTTGTGAAATATACGATTTTTTCTGGAATCGGCGCAGTGATGATCCTAAGTGTGATCTACTATATGCTGGCCTATATCGGTGCAACGACCCGGACAGTCTTTGCAAATGGAGGTGCACTGCTCCATGCGGTGGCAAGTGACCTGATCGGTCCGGCAGGCGGGATCGTGCTTGGAATCTCGGTATTTCTGGCGTGTATGACGACGGCGATCGGGCTTACGACATCATTTGCAAATTATTTTCACGAACTGATCCCGCAGCTTTCCTACCGAAAGATCACAGCGATCGTCTGCCTGTTCAGTTTTGCGGTCAGCAATGTGGGATTGTCTTATCTGATCATGGTTTCGCAGCCGGTGCTGATGATGATCTATCCGGTCCTGATTGTCCTGATCGTACTTTCCTTTGGGCAGAAATGGATCGGACAGCGAAAAATGGTCTATGTTTTCAGTATGATCGCTGCATTTTGCATTGCATGCATCAATGCGATGGACAGCGTGGGAGTCAGTCTTGGCATCCTGACCACATGGGGACAGAAACTTCCGCTCTACCATCTGCATCTTGGCTGGATCATTCCGGCGGCAGGGGGAGCATTGCTTGGGCTGCTTCCGGTCTGGAAGAAACAAGATACAAAAAATTAAAAGAAGAAAGCTGGTATTCAACTATGGAAATCAAATTGTTGGCAGTGGATATGGATGAGACTGTTGTAAACAGCAGACATCAGATGACAGAGAAGACAAGGATGGCGCTGGAACTTGCCATTCAGAAAGGAATCCAGGTTGTTCCCGTTACCGGGAGATGCCTGGAAGGACTGCCGTCAAAAATCCGACAGATCGATGGGATCGATTATTTCATCACATCCAATGGTGCGAAAGTCTATGATTTTAAAGAGCGCCGGATCCTTTACCGCAGGCTGATCCCGAATCAGACTGCCTGCGCGATCTTAAAGAAATGCCAGGAGGAAGAGATCGGAATTGCGATCCATCAGGAAGGAAAGTGTTATGACAATTCTCTTCTGCAGGCAGCATACCGTTATGTGGCATATCACAGAGATTTCAAAGCCCACAGAGTAAAGAAAGATCTGTATGAGTGGGTAAAGGAAAATGAAAAGCCGGTGGAAAAGATCCAGGTCTTTTCCGGGGATGAGAAAAAGCTTCTGGCATTGCAGGAAATGCTGGAACGATTTGTAACACTGGAGATGGCTGTATCGACAAGCGGATATATAGAGATCACGCAGGCAGAGGCTAATAAGGGAAAAGCGCTGGAGGCGCTCTGTGACGCGCTGGATCTGCCGCTTGCGCAGGTGATGGCGATCGGTGACAATGCGAACGATTATTCGATGTTGGAATGCGCCGGATTTCCGGTGGCAATGGGAAATGCGACCGAAGATCTCAAGCGCATTGCAAAAGCTGTTACGACAGACAACGATACGGATGGGGTGGCAAAGGCAGTCTACGATTATCTGTTGTAGATTAGTTTTCCAGAAGGCGTTTCTGCTTGATGGAGGAATGGATTTCCCGCGCGAAGGTGTCGAGCATGTGGATCGTTGTGCGCATGTCATCCCGTGTCGTTTCCGGATGCAGCGCGCAGATCCGCAGTACCTTTTTGCCGTTTAAGACGGTTGTAAAGATTGCCGCATAACCGCTTGAGAGGATTTTTTCAGAAACTTTCTCGTTGATAAGATCGGTTTCTTCCTCGGTCAGATCTTCGGAAGTATAGCGGAAATTGACCATTGCAAGCTGCGCCTTGGATACGATTTCCCAGTGATCCAGGTCACGAAGCGCTTCTTCCGCCCAGACAGCAAGATCAAAGCCGTGTTCAATCGCGCTTCCAATCAGATCGGTTCCTAGCACCTGCAGTGTGAGCCACAGCTTTAAGCCGCGGGCAGGGCGTGTCAGTTCCATTCCGATATCCCATGTATTGATATGGTCGGCGTCGCTTTCGATATCTTTTAAATACTCTGGATTTACATGGAAGCTGTGGAACAGATGCCGGATATCTTTGACAAGCACCATCGCACAGCCATAAGTCTGGAACAGCCATTTGTGAGCGTCCCAGCTGATACTGTCGGCAAGTGCAGTTCCTTTTAACAGATGGCGGTACTTCGGACTTAAGAGGATCGAAGCGCCGTAAGCGCCGTCGATGTGGAACCATAATTCGTATTTGGAACAAATGGACGCGATTTCTTCCAGCGGATCAATGCTTCCGGTATTGGTCGTTCCGGCAGTTCCAATGACGACGAACGGGATCAGGCCATTTTCCAGATCCGTCTGGATCTGTGTTTCCAGTGCTTCCATCTCCATCTGAAAGTCACTGTTTGTAGGGATCTTGCGGATCCGGCTGTCTGGGATGCCGATGATCCGCAGTCCTTTTGCAACAGAGCTGTGCGTCTGGTCAGAGATATAGGCAACACCGAGGTGCATCGTCTCATCGGTAAGTTTGTGGTCGCGGGCAGCAGTCAGTGCAGTGATATTTGCCATCGATCCGCCGCTGACAAAGACACCTCCTGGATTTTCGGTAAAACCAACCTGCGCACAGAGCCAGTGGAGCACTTCCTGCTCGATGCAGTTGACCATTGGGGCAAGCTTACTGCCGCCGGCATGGATATTGTAGGCGGATGTCATAATATCCCCGAGCCAGGAGATCGAGGAGGCAGGCCCCGGAACGAATCCGAAAAATCTTGGATGATTGGCATCTCCGCGGTAGCGGTAGACTTCTTCCGCCATCTCTGCGACAACGTCATCCACGGGTCTTCCGTCCTTAGGGATTCCAATCTGTCTGATTTTTTCTGACTGTGTCTCATCGGTATACCAGGTGACTTTCTGCGAGTGGATATCGTGTTTCTCCTGACAGAAGGTATGTACAAATTTCTTGATCGCTTCTTCTAATTGTGCACTATTTAAAACATTTTCACTGTTCAGCATAAATGATACTTCCTTTCTAAAATTCAAATGAAACGGATCAGACACCGGCGAAAATTTCGCCGGTTTTGTCATTTCCTATTGATGCAGACGGCAAAGAGAAAACTTTACGTCCGCATGATTTTATTGTATACTACTTTTAACTATCCGTAAAATTCATAAATTTTATAAGATATATGAAAATTATTCATAATAGAATCTGAGTACAGACCGCGTATAGTTTGTACTGACGGATTGTGGAAAATGCATTGAAGAAAACGGTGGTGGAGAAACAGCACAGACTGTCTGACATGAGAGAAGGGGGAGGCAATGGAGTTAAGAAATATCAATACATTTTTAAAGGTGGCGGCAACGCAGAATTTTTCCAAAGCGGCAGAGCAGCTTGGATATTCACAGTCAGCGGTGACTGTTCAAATTCGCCAGCTGGAAAAAGAGCTGGGTACTCCGCTGTTTGAACGAATCGGGAAACGCGTCTCTCTGACGGAACGCGGCATGGAATTTACCGCCTATGCCAATGAAATCATGCGGGTGACCAATCAGGCACGTTTCTTTGCAAAAGATAAGCAGGAACTGGATGGGACACTGCGGATCGGAGGCGTGGAATCGGTCTGTACGGCGCTTTTGCCGGAACTTTTGCTATCCTTTTATGAGCGCTATCCGAAAGTGAAGATCGTAATCAGATCCGGAACGACCCAGGAACTGATGGAGATGGCAAAAAGCAATGAGATCGATCTCGTCTTTACGCTGGACCGGAAAATCTGCCATGCAGAGTGGTGCAGGGAAGTACAGAAACAGGAGCGGATTCTTTTTGTGGCGCCGGCAGAACAGATTCTGGACAGAAAGAGAATCGTTCCGGCTGGGGAACTGGTGACAAAAGCCTTTCTTCTGACAGAGTCCGGCGCTGCCTATCAGTATGAACTGGAGCGGCTTCTCTCCGAGCGGGATCTGGAGCTTCTGCCAGTTCTGGAGATCGGAAATACAGAGACGATCATCCATCTGCTGCAAAAAGGGATGGGGTATTCATTTCTTCCGGAATTCACCGTGAAAAACGAACTGGAAAACGGACAGCTGCTCGAAGTGCAGACAGATCTTCCTACGGTAGTGATGTACAGCCAGCTGCTTTATCATAAAAGCAAGTGGGTGACGCAGGAGATGCAGAAATTTACAGAACTTGTAAAAGAGCGTGTCCAGGGAGAGACGGGCAGCTGATGCGGGCAAATGGTACGAGTGAATAAGATGCAGGA